>JAIRWK010000369.1 GCA_031268995.1 Planctomycetaceae bacterium | reverse complement strand
CGGAGGAATTCAAAACACTTTACAAGAAACGATGGAGTGTGGAGGGATATCATATACTCAAGCTGCTGTTTTGAAATTCCCGAAGCGGAACACGCAAGCGTAACAACGTGAAGCGGTTGCTCAAGGGCGAAGTCTATCGCCTTACCGGCTACGGTATAAATCACTGAAACAAAATGCTTCTTTGGCGAAATCGCCGGCAAGAACGGTGACCACGCAAAGTAACCATTTATTTGCGTCGCTGGTGGTGTATGTTAAATTGGAGAAGCTAAAGTTCGCCCACAAACTCAACCATTTTACCCCCAAAGCAAAAATCTACCTAGCCGCTATAAAAGCCACTTGCAACGAAATAGGGAAAATAAAACGAGAGGGCAGTGCGTAACATGAGTTATAAAAATTTAAAGCGAGATTATTTTTTAGCTTTTGCCTATTTTATATTTTTCGTTGCGCTTTGTTTGTATTTGGAGCTTGGATGCGGTGTGTTTTATAGCAAGCCAAGTATATAACGGTTGCTTTTGTCCCTTAAAGATACTGGACAAAAAGATACAAGAAAATCCCTCAGATATTCTGTATATCATGTCATTGGCAAGTATATTTTGTGTTGTTTTGGTGATTGTTTTTGGGTGTTGTATTGGCAGTTTTTTGAATGTGGTGATTTATCGGTTGCCGCTTGGCAAATCGCTTTCTTATCCGCCGTCGCATTGCCCAAAATGTAAAAGTCTGATACGTCCTTACGATAATTTTCCTGTGTTTGGTTGGTTTTTACTTCGTGGGCGTTGTAGGGATTGTCGTGCGTTGATAAGTTGGCGTTATCCGTTTGTTGAAGCAATTGCGGGAGTGATGGCGGGTTCTATTTCGGCGGCGGTTTTTTATTCGCGTGAAGGCAATTCGGATTTTGAACTTGTTGTTATTTCGTTGTATTATTTTGGATTAGTTGTTACGTTATTGGCGGCGGGGCTGATAGAATTTGATCAAAATATACCGAAACCGGTATTGGCGGTAGGCTTTGCCCATGAACAACCGCTTCGCGATGCTACGCTTGCGTGTCCAACTTCGGGAATTTCAAAACAGCTTGAGTATAAAATACCGGCAAAATTATTTGTTCCTATGATAATAATTACACCGCCAATGCTTTATTATTTTAACTACATCAAATTCTACACGATACTCAACGGAACTAATTTTCTTCACATGATTGCGGGGACAATTATTTGTTGTTGTGTTGTTGTGTTTATAGGTTTTCCATATTTTGCCCAACCGGTTGAAACGAAAAAACGAACGGCAAAAAAACAAATTCGATTGCAACCGGCAGTACCGATTCTTACTGCATTGACTGTGGGGTTAGGTTGCGGTTTAATTGCTGTTCCGATTTTATTTTTTGCGTCGGTTGTTGCGGTGTTGTGGTTACGTTATGTCAAATTGCGCCGAATGTATTTAATTTTGACTTGCGCGGTTTGGGTAACAATTATTTATGTGCTTGCAAGGTTTTAGCAATGTCAGATAAAAACGAAGAAGAATTTGAACTTGAGCCGATAGATGACGACGATCTTGAGCTTGAGCCGATAGTGGACGATGAAGCGGCAAAGGAAATCGCGCCGGATATTCCGTTCAACGCGGGTGTTCGCATGATTCCTGTTATTTGCTCCGCTTGCAGGACAAGACTTTATGCAGGTGAGGATCAAGTTGGGCTTTGGAAGCGTTGTCCTGATTGTTATCGTTTGACGGAGATTCGGGCGGTTGCGCCGCGATTTATTTTGACGGCGGACGATCCTGAAGCGGCGGGCGGTTACGGAATGCAGAACGCGGAAGTTTCACGTGAAGATATTTCACAACTCAGAGCAAAAAACCTAGACCTATTCGAAACAGACCAACAAAAACGTAATCTCGCAAGACAAACTGATCATTCCCCGCCGCCGGTGTTTGTTGATAAACAACCTGTCATGGAAGGAATCTTGAACAGTCTCTTGAAAAGCCAAGAAGAAAAAACCGAAGAAGATGAAATCACTCAACGCGAAAATAAAATTAACAACGAAGTCGAGCAGATCAAAAAGGCTAATCGCGAGGGCAAATTAGATGAATACCTTGCCGGTTCGCAAAATGATCAACCAAAAATTACCGACCCTGCTGAACGAAAACGTCTTGAAAAACAACGCATGTTCGATGCGGCGACATCTTCGTCATTATCTTCTTCACTAACATCCTCACCCAAATTGTCCTCACGACCTTCGCAAAATCAGCCGCATTTCTCGCCGCCGCCTCAACCGCCTTCCAAGCCGTCAACATCTTCAACAACATCTCCTCCGCCTTTGCCGTCTTCAACATCTTCACCAACCGCGACCAAAACATTGGCAAATAAGCGTGTGCGATCTGTTGTTGTATCTTCTTCTAATGCGTGTGAAGTGAAAATGTCGTCAATTTCATTGTTGTCACCTTTATTTGATCGGCGTTGTCGGGCAAGGATGATTATTCTCACGATTTGCGGACTTATCGGCAATTTTACGGGTGAAAAGGCAAGGTCGATGATTTGGCAAACCTTTATTGACAAGGTTCATGATCAGATGCCTGGTTATGTTTATAGTTGGGCGGAGAGTGGGATTTTTTTTGTTAATTTTTGGTTTGGTGTTGTGTTGAGTGTTGTGTGGTTGAGTATGTTATTTTTGTTTGGTATTAGTTTTTTTGATGCGACAGCTGGTGGTCGTGATCGTGTTGATCGTTGGGTTCCGTTTAATCTTGATTTTGGATTTTCTTATATTGGTTGGTCGTTATTTATACTTTTTATTTCGGGTTATCCGGGTTTTTTTACTTGGCATATTTTTAGTTTTTTTCTGCCGGAGAGTAGGGCAGTGCTGGAGGTTTTGCTTTATGTTGGGCAATTTTTTTGTTTTCCGATTCTTTTTTTGTGTGTGATTGAGTCGGATACTTTCTTTGGTAATTTTCCGCGCAAGACGTTAAAAAGTTTATACAAACGTCCTTTACTTTGGGGTTGGTTGTATGGTTGGATGTTGCTAGTTGTGGGTGTTCCGGTGTGTATTCTTTTGAGTTTGGCGTTTATTGGGACGGCGTTTGACGAGTATTGGTTTGTGCATTCGTTGTGTTATTATATTATTGTGTCGGTTTTATTAACGTTTTGTGGTTATTTTGTTCTAATTTATTTTCGGCTTCTCGGCGCAATGGCATGGGAAATTGACAGCAAAAACACCTAAGCCAATACAGACGGCACACAAGAACAAAGAGTATTCCGTGATAGGCTTCGCCCTTGAGCAACCGCTTCACGTTGTTGCGTTTGCGTGTTCAGATTCAGGAATTTTAAAGTAGCTTCAGTATAACATCGCTTGTTGATTAGAGGGGTTGGAAATTCTCCAAAGGGGAAATAACATCGTTAATTGGTGTTCACCAATTGACAAATTTTGCCCGCCTAAATGTTCAAAAAAGACAAAATTTGCCCAAAATTGCTTCAAAATGATACAAATTTGGTTGAATTGATCATTATCTTCTTGTGTAGCGGGTTGAGGTTGAGTGTCATGCCCGAAGTTTAGTTTATACCTAAGGCGGTATAGCCTTAGGCATTGCCCCCAATATACCGTAGCCGGTAGGGCGATAGGCTTCGCCCGTGAACAACCGCTTCACGTAGTTACGCGTGCGTGTTCAGCTTCAAGAATTTTAAAGTAGCTCGGGTATAAATGACCATTAGTGATCATTTATTTGTGGGCGAAGCCTATCGCCTTACCGGCTATGGTATAAGATTTTTAGAAAACTTTCCTATTGTTGATTTATGTCAAGCAGAGTTCTTGTTCGATTCTTTTTAATCGGGATCCGATTTGGTTGTCAATTATTCCGAGCGCGGTTTCAAGTACACAACCGCCGCGTGTGATTTTTTCATCAGCCACAACTTGCGTCCGCGCCGCAACCGATAACTCGTCAACCAATAAATCTATCTGAGGCTTCAACGAATCATAATCATCAGGATTCAAACGCACCTTCATCGACGTACTGCCCGTGCCAAGCTCCAAAGATTCGCGAATTAAATACAACGGCACATCAACCATATTAGGTAACTCACGCGCAATCGTACGCTCGGCAATCAATACCGAAAACCGAATCGCACTTTGCTCCCAAAGTTGCAAAAATGATTGACGAGCTGTATCAAGACGCTCAACCATTTTCTTAACCGCCGGCAAAAGTGTCTCAAGTTGATTGCCAAGCTGCACACTCGCCTCGTTACGCACCCGCTCCGCATAGTCAACAGTCGCTTGTAACTCGCCATCCGCATAGCCTTTAGCGTTGCCTTCATTGTATCCTAAATTGTAACCTTCTTCATAGCCGGTTTTTTTAGCCGTCTCCTCATCCACTCGCAATTGTTCACGCAATACTTTAGCTTCTTGCTCAAGCTCTGTTTTACGTTTTTGAAAATTAGCTTCCTCTTCGTGCAATTGTCTGTTTAATTCGTCAAGTTGTTGCCGTATTGTTTCGGCTTCAATTCGTGCCGTTTCGCGTGTGTGTTCGATTTCAGAAAACGCCGCCTCACGCAAACGAATAACCTCACCGCGTGCTTGAGATGCTACTTGCAATGCTTCAGATTTCACCTTGGCAATAAACTCTGTTGCCTTTTCCTCTAAATCTACGAAATTAAAAGGAACGGGACGATATTTTATTACTTTAGCTTTTTGTTTGTCCGGCATGTTTTCAACTGTGAAATATTAAGGCAATTTTTAAAATTGTATTTATACTAAAAGGAATTTCCAAAAACCTCATTTTCACCTAATTTTTTTAATCGTTCACAGAACAGATTTTTAAACGCGAAACACGCGAAAGTTCGCGAAAAATAGTTTCGTGTTGTTTCGCGGAAATTTCGTGTATTTTGCGTTAAAAAACAATTTCTATATTGAAGCTGTTGTTCAAGGGCGAAACCTACTACCCATACCTGCGTTGGTATTTATCGTAACAAAAATTCTGTTGCTTGGTCGATCAAAATCGACCGTGCGCTTTCAACTTCTTTTTCATCAATCGTTCCCGACTCTTTCAATAACTTGCGCATAATAAATTCTTCTGTCGGCGTAAATTGGTTTGTAATACGTTCGATAAAACGCGGTTTCGCACCCACAAGCGCACACATTGCCGTCCGCATCTCAACCGACCTAAATAAATCAATAAGCACATCATCCTCAAACCGGTCAAGATCAATAAAAGATATACCACGTCGTTTATTGAATCGTTGTTTTAGTTCCGACGCGATTTCAAATAAAACAGGATTGTCCGCAAAATCAAAATCCGATAACTTGATCTCGGCAAGACGACGACCAACCTCCTTTTGCAACAACGGCGGAAATACCGAAAGCGTCTCCTCCGCAAGTAATTCAGGTAATCCCGCAATCACAACCGCTATCGTTTGAGGATGCTCGCGACAAACCGCCTCCGCTATTGTTGCGGGCGGCTCGATGAATAAAAATTCAAATAAACGTTTACTGTCAATATTTTGATTTTGTGTATTTTGATTTTGCGAATTGTGGAGATGTTGCGGATGTGTGGTTTTATTTTGGGGCGGGTAAGTTGATTTGTGGTTTGGTTGTTCGGCAAGTTGTGCGTGTTGTTTATAATTGGGGTTGGTTTCAAATTGCGGCAAACGGGTGGCGTGATGATCGTTGTTCATGGAATTGGTGAAATTATTTGCAACTCGCGAGTCTGTCGGCAACTCATAAACACCAGACGAAATTTCAAATGTCTCAGTAACAAATTTATTTTTGTTGCGTCTGGGTTTGCCGCCGGCAGCTTTGAGAAATTCATTTGCAAGCTGATCAGATTCCGCCAACGAAACATTGCCCATCGACATTATCTCACGCCGCAACAACTTCGCCGTGTCCGAATCCAAACGGTCAAGCAATTGCGATATCGTATTCCAATCAAGACCACTCAAAAATTTAGCTGATTTTTTTATTCCATTCATTTTTCATCAATTCTTGTCAAAAACCGTATACCGTAGCCTGTAAAGCGATAGGCTTCGCCTTTGAACAACTGCTTCGCGATGCTACGCTTGCATGTTCAGTTTCAGAAATTTTAAAACAGCTTGAGTATACCCAATATCCTTTTTCGCCTTTGCGGTATTTAAAATTTACGGAAGCGTTTATTCTATTAATTATTTTTTGGTTCGGCGGCGGTTGTGTTTCCGATCCATTGGCTTATTACTGCGGCGGCGGCTTCGGGGTTTTCGTCTGTGAGTTCGGCGGCTTCTTGTACCAACGTTCTGTAGTTCGGATCAAATCCCTCCAACTCGTCATGCATCAACCGCTCCGCCTCCCTTTCACGCGCTTCCCGCAAAACTTTTTCTTCCGGCGTTTCGATGTGTGGTTCGGGTTCGCCTTTCTGTTGGCGTAATTTTTTTGCTGCTTCTTCTTTTAGTTGTTCTTTTGTTTTTCCGATAATATTTCCGCGTTGCCATTCCGCAATTGCCCTCGCCATACGTACCGTCTCGTACTTCTTGACCATGATCATCGCATCCAAAACAACTTCGTCTCGCGGCGAAAATTCCATCTTCGGTTTTGCCCGATCCTGATCCATTTCTTGCAATCTGTCTCTGGCAGCTTCCGTACTCCTGACAATATCACTCGGTGTCAACCGCTTCGGATAAATTTCATCATTTAAATCCTCTCTGTTGAAAATCGTTTGGTCAATGCCGTGTATCTCCAATATTTTTTTTTCCTTCTCAATCCGCTCCTCTTGCCTGTTTTTTTCATATTCGGCAGCGTCGGCAATTCCCATTTTGCCGCCGGTCTTGCGCGAATAATTTCTGCCCTTAACTCCTTTGTATCTCTGCACCTCAAACGAACTGTCAATACGCCCAAGAGACTCAAATAAACGAACAAGCTCCTCCGGCGTTAAACCAACAAACGAACCAACATGACGCGCAATATCATCCGGCAATATTTCTGCCTTCGAATAGTCAACCTCAACAGGTTCCTTTTTCTTTTTAGGTTTTTTGCCAAACATATTTTTACTAGTGAGTCACTTTTTCAAAAAGGGACAACGAGCAACACAAAGGACGTGAAGGGCAAATGGGACAAAATAGAAGAAATGTTTTTTTATCTTTTTATACCGTAGCCGGTAGGGCGATAGGCTTCGCCCTTGAACAACCACTTCACGTTGTTGCGCTTGCGTGTTCCGCTTTAGGAATTTTAAAACAGCTTGATTATACTAGACACTCACCACTCACCACTTTTAGGTTTTGGGAAAATTATTTTTGGGCGATGTCTTATTATTTGGTTTCTGTTTGAGCGATGTTTCCGATCCATTGTTTTAGTACGGCGGCGGCGGCATCTGGGTTTTCTGCCACTAATTCTGCGATTTCGTCTCTTATTGAACGGATTGAGCCGAAGGGTTCAAGTGTTCGGTCAATATCTTCTTCTGTTGCGGCGGCTTCGGCGGCAGCGGCGGCTTCGGCTTCGGCTTTCGCTTGGGCTTTTGCTTCAATCACTTCCATCGGTACTTCAGGTGCCTCGTAAATAACAATTGGCGGCGGCTTAACTGGACGAGTTATCGACCACAAAACACACAAACCGCCAAGCACAAGCCCCATCAAACTCAATGTCTGCCAATTGTACAAAAGCCATTTTTGAAACTTCTGCCAGTTCGTAAGCAAAATTTCAGGCTCAATTATTTGGTCGTAAAAATCAACTTGCACCATGTCGTAAGGATCAGCCGACCGCGAATCACCACGATAATGTTCAAACATTTTTCCGACATCTTGACGAATAGTAACCGTCAATAAATTTTTTTGTTCGTTAAGTTGTTCTGGTGTTGGTTCGGGCGCGGGTTCATTGGGTTTGGAGTTTTTTGCAATCCATGTATCGATAACGTGTTGATACGGGATTCGCAATGTCGCCGTTACTCGTTCAGGCACAAGCGGTAAAACTTCATACTTTTCCTCAAGTCCGTCAATACTTTTGGTCTTTTCATTTTCGTCCCGTTGCTCGGATAATTTGGATCCATCTGAAACCACAGCGGTAGGATCGATAAGCGGTCTTGAACTCATCGAAATTTGCCCGGGGCGTCCTCCATCAGATCTTGCTTCAATGTTCAATTTATATTGATCGTCATGTTCGTAGAAAGGTACTTTTGCAACTCGTTGAGTTACATCAAGAGCCCGCTCGTTGAATCGACTTGTCAAAACGACCGAAGTTATAACTTTCAATCCTTTGATGTCGCCCAACATCTCGTATATTTGTTTATTGAATTCTTCTTGTTGTCTTTTTTGTGCTTTAGCGTAAGCACCTCCGCCGTTGACATCAACATCTTCACCGTTACCGTAATATGTGCGGCTGTTTCTCCTGTCGGAAACGACAATTTCACGCTTGTCGGTTATTCCATACGCGCTCGCCACCGTGTTACCGATGGCAACAATCGTATCATCGGGCAAAGGCTTAAAATAAACAGCGTCAACAAACACTGCAATCGAAGGAACCTTCTCTCGAAACCAAACGTTTTTGTTCCATTTCTCCCGTTTATTCGCGACAACTTCAGCGGAAGCAATTCCGGGGAATTTTGCTATTGCTTCGGCTAGGACTTGTGATTTTGCTTGGAAAATTCTTTCGTCCATGAGTTTTGTGCTGTCCCACGTACTGAGAGATTTTGTTGCTTCAGTGAGTGCGGTGCCTTTGGGATTGACGGAACTGCTCAATGCGATTGCGGCAATATATGTTGCTTGTGATACTTTGGGTACTTCAAGTTGATTGCCAATCCAATGATAATCTTTCAAATTAGCATCCGCCAACGCATTTTCCGTTGCGCGCATTTCCTCAGATGAAAAATTCATGCCGTTATATATTTTGACATACTTCGACGTATGGTCTGAATGCCGAATACTGCCGACAATTAAATAACCAAGCGAAAAAATTAAAACCAACGCTAACATCGAAATAAGAACTCTGTTAGCTGGTGTCATGCTCAAAAATAAATCTCGAACATGTGCATAAATTTTCTTTAAACGTTCCATTTGATTAACAGTTGTTTAAATTTTTTGATCAATTTTGTGATCAATACTGTATCCGGTAATTTTTGAAAAATACTATTTGCCCCAAATTGCCAAAAACAAATTATTTCAAATTCGGTCCGATAGAAATCGATAAAAATCGACCGAATTTGAACAAAATTAATTTTTATACTTAAGCTGTTTTAAAACTCCTGAAGCTGAACACGTGAGCGTAGCATCGCGAAGCGGTTGTTCATGGGCGAAGCCTACCGCCCATACCGGCATCGGTATTATACTCTGATGTTTTGTATTTCTTGGTAGGCTTGGACGAATTTATTTCTCATTTGCATCATCATTTTGAATGCGATGTCAGCTTTTTGCACGGCGGTTAAAACTTCGGCGGTACCGATTTCGCCGCCGGTCATCAATTTTTCAACAGCTTGGTCGGCACGTTTTTGCATCATATTTACTTCACCAATTGCGCCGAGCAACAAATCGCTAAACGATGTACGTTTGATTTCTTCGTCTGTCATTGGGCGGTCTGGATTCATTCGTGTACCGAGCGGTCCTGTACCGAGTTTGGGTTGAAACGAATCAATATTTTGTATTCCGCCATAAATGTAACTGATACCGTCCATGATTTTATTTTTGGTTGTGCTTTGTAATCTCGTTCATGCGGGAAATTGTTGGGGCTGATTTTCTCCGTCCCGTTAGGGACGAAATGTTGGTAGAAAACGTAGCGTTAAAAAACGCCGTCCCGTTAGGGACGGAATGTGATGACTTTTCAAACGGTTTAAATTGTAACTCATGTTACGCAGAGCCCAAATCCAGCCTTGCTCTAGTTTCCCTATTCAACCCAAACCTAACCGCTTTCGGCTATTTTTAGGGCATTTTTACACAAAAAGTCCTGTTTTGAGG
>JAIRWK010000366.1 GCA_031268995.1 Planctomycetaceae bacterium | reverse complement strand
TTTTGGTCAATTTCAACTTTTTTTGATGCAGTTTGAAAAACATGCACAAAATAGGCAAGAATTTTTCAGACAAAATCACATATAAATACAACAAATTCGGAGGCGACTGAATAGTTACTTTAAAAGTAGCTTGAGTATACCATAACAGACCAGATTCAGTCAGATGACGGGCAATAATTTCTATTGACAACATAACCACTTTTTCGTACTATACGGCGAAGATCGGCTGAAATTGACCAAAATTGAATTGGGCAGGCGATGGTTGAAGTACATATTGTAAACAAATTTGAAAATTATGAAAGAAACTATTTTTGATTTTCTCGATCAACTTTCTGCGATTCAGGAGTTGGCGATTACGGTATTGCGGGAAAAGCAGTTTTTGCTTGTCAATGCGGAGCGTTCGGCGTTGGATGCAATTGCGGTTAGGGAAAACGAGTTATTGGTGCAACTGAAAAATATTCAGGACAAACGTAAAGCTATATTGCAACGCGCCGAAAAAAACGGAATCAAAACCGATTCCATCGCAACACTTTGCGAACAAATGTTCCCAAACAACATTGATTTGCGACGGCGAATTGACGCGGCGAAACAACGTAGCCGCCAAATACATATTATTGCTTTATCGAATTGGACAATGACGCAACGTTCCATTACGCATTTGAGTCAGATAATGGAATTGATAGAAACTCGCGGTCTAGGAAAAACAACTTACCCCAACACAATCGTCAAATCAGATAACCAAAGCGGCGGAAACGGAATCGTCGATCACGTAGCATAACACGACGACAAACGGTGCAATACCTTGTTCCTAGTGAACGGAGAAATCCGTTATACCGTAGCCGGTAGGGCGATAGGCTTCGCCCTTGAGCAACCGCTTCACGTTGTTGCGCTTGCGTGTTCAGCTTCAGGAATTTTAAACAGCTTGAGTATATCAATTGTTCCACACCAACCCGATCTTGTTTCCTAAAATTTAAAATAATTGCCAGTATAAATGTCTGTACCATCTCAAAATTTAATTTGTATTTCGATTGACGGATTGCATAGCGGCATGGTGGGATTGTACGGCAATACTTGGATTCAAACGCCGTCGTTTGATTCGTTGGCGGTTCAGTCTGTAGTGTTTGATAAATATTATGCGGCTTCGGTCAATTTGGCGGACAATTTTGATTTACTTTGGAAGGATTCATGGCTTGAACAATTTGCCCGCAATAACGGTAACACAATTCTTGTTACGGACGACAGCGATATTTTCAATCACGCCAACGCTTATTTTACGCGAAAATATATGATTGAAGCGTCTGCGGATGAAATTGCCGACAAACCTGAATCGACGAATTTTTTCAAAATTTTTGCAACAATAATTGATCTTGCTCAGGAACAGAAAACTAATCAACCAGACCAACAATACTGTATTTGGGCGCATCTTCGTGGTTTTCGTGGTGTGTGGGATTTTCCGATTTCGTATCGTGAGTGTCATCGTGAGGAAGAAGACCCGTATCCGTATGATGGTTTTAGGTTGCCGGAGTTTAGCGGGTTTGATCCTGATCAGTTGCAATCGGTGATGGAAGCGTATAGCGGCGGGATGTTGTTGTTGGATGATGTGTTATCGGGTTTGGTGGAAGTGATTGATGTTGGTGAACTTGGCGGACAAACTGTGTTAGCTATTTTTGGCACTCGCGGATTTTCTCTTGGCGAACACAAAAAAATCGGCGCAAATTACGATTTATTTGGCGAAAATATCCAGTTACCATTGATTGTACGTTTGCCCGACAACACCGGCGCAACTGTGCGTGTTTTGGAATTGTTAAATCCGGATGATCTTGCGGACTTTTTGATTTCCGTTACAAAAAATCAAATTGATACTTCAAAAATCTTTCAACTTGCCCGCGAAAATAAAATCGAACAACACGAATTACTTCAGATCAAAGGAAACAACGACGAGGTTGCGTTGGTTACGCCGAATTGGTTTGTGCGGAGAAGCGGCGGGCAAGTTGGTATATATGTCAAACCCGACGACAGATGGGAAGTCAACGACGTGTCAAATCGACTAAACGAAAATCAAGAAATCATCGCCCTTCTGGAAAAACACAAGCCATACTTCGACTCGCAATAATCACCTGCAAAAAATGTTTTTTACCCTGTAACTATTCTGTCGATAGAATTTTTATCAACTACAGAGAACACAGAGATAAATTTTTTGAATACGAAATGGACGAAAATTTCATTTTCAACTCTTTCGTATATTCTCGTACTTAAAAATTCACCTGTGTGAACTCTGTGTTCTCTGTGGTTATTTAAAAGCAACAGAATAGTCACTTTACTTTTTGTTTCTCTTTGTCTTTTATGTTTCAGAAATTTTCCAGAAGTCGTCGATGAGTTTGAAAAATGTTGTTGTATCATTTGTTTGGCAGATAGCGTGTCGGAATTGTCTTGAGGTGCCTTTACCGGCGGCGTAGCAGAATACGTGTTTGCGTAGTTGTGAGATTGCTGATTTTGGGATCAATTGTTCTCTTAGCAATTTGTAATGTAATTTTATAATTTGGTTTATTTCGGTGTCTGTTGGGTCGGATGGAATTTCGCGGTTTGCGGCGGCTGCGGCAATTTGCCTGAAAATCCAAGGCTTCGCGAGTGCAGCACGCCCGATCATTATTCCGTCAATAGGATAATTTTGCATTTTTGACAACGCGTCATTTACTGTTTTGATGTCGCCGTTTCCGTATAATTTCATTTGTTTCAATTTTGGTTTTATTGTGGCGATTGCGTTCCAGTCGGCGTTGCCGCGATACATATCTGAGGCTGTTCGACCGTGAACAATAATTCCGTTTGCGCCAGCTGATTCGATGGCTTGTGCAACATCAATTGCGTTTATCGAATCGGTTGTGCAACCGAGCCGGATTTTTGCCGTAACCGGAATCTTGCCCGACGCGGCAACAACACGGGTTACAATATCGCCGATACGATCAGGAAATCGCAATAAATAAGAACCGCTTTCGCTTTTGTTTGCGATTTGTTTTGCCGGACAACCAAAATTCAAATCAATTCCGCAAACCGCAAAATCTTCAGCTAACCGCCGTGCGAATTCAGAAAGCATTTCCGGCGAATTATCCCAAATTTGCACCACAACATTCGGTTCGCCCCGAACGCCCCAAAGCCGCAACGGAAATTCACCAGACCGCGACTCTATCTCAACAAAAGAACGTGCCGAAACCATTTCAGTTTCGATAACATCAGCCCCGCCTAACAATCGAACCAATTCACGATAAGCATAATTAGTAAAACCCGCCATCGGCGCAGACAATATTTTCATATACGCTTTTGTCTAAATTATTTTTATACCGTAACCGGTAGGGCGATAGACTCCGCCCTTGAACAACCGTTTCATGTTGCTACGCTTACGAGTTCAGCTTCAGGAATTTTAAAGTATACCGTAGCCGGTAGGGCGATAGGCTTCGCCCTTGAACAACCGCTTCACGTTGTTGCGTTTGCGTGTTCAGCTTCAGGAATTTTAAAGTAGCTTCAGTATAATGGACAAAAGGGACAAACAACCGTTTGCGCAACATTATTAAAAAAATGTATAAAACATAGGGATGACCCTTGCGGTCGCCCTATCGGGTTAAGGTTTTCATTCGTCCCTTCTGTCCCTCAAAAATTTGGACGAGAAATTTTCATAAATGCCCATTGCGGCTAATAATCAGATTTGATAGCGTATTTTTTCCAAGGCAATAAGTTCCATGTTATTTTGAAGGGGTCTTGTTTTTTGGGGGCAAATTGTTGTGAGTAGCGGTAGAAAAGCGGCATTAGTGTGTTCAATTCGCCGAGTTGTGAAAATACTCCGCCGACACCAATTTGGAGTAACGCAAAACGAATGAGTTCTGTTTCGGACGACGACAAAAGCAGCATATTATTGACGCAAACAAAAAGACGAGACCTAACATTTTGCAACCCGTCAGCACTCAATTCGCTAATCCCTTCTGCAACCTTGCTAAATTCCCAATCAACAAGAACTATTGTTCCGTTATTTCGCCGCATTTTTTCGCAAGCCGTCCGCAGTTGCCCAAACCGAATCACGTCAAATTTCTCCGCCGCATCAACAACCCGTACCCAACGCACCAAACGAGAATCTTTTGCAACAACATAAATATTCATTTGCGTATGTATATCTTTTCTACCAATTTTCCGAACAAAACAATCCCAGTAACAAAATGCTCCTATTGAATAAACGCTTGTTTTGTCCCGTATGTCTCCAAAGTCCCTTTTGTCTCTTAAAAAATCGGACAAAAAAGATACGAGAAATTCCCTTCAGCTTCAAGCGGGCGAAGTGATACAAAAAATTCTGTGAACGGTTGCGAAAAATTTAGAAGGCGCAGGCGATGAATGTGTAGTTGTGCATTCTGCTTATTTGTTCGCCGTTTGGGTTTTGTACGGGGCAAAGTTCGCCGCAAGAATAGCCGGTGAGATATGGAATTTTTGATGTTGTAAGCGAATCCCTGATGACCTCAAGCTCGGCAGTCGAATCCAATCCCAATGTCCAATATCTTGCTGCACACGAATAAATCAATAATCCATTGGCATCCTTCTCTGCGTCTAATATCTTCTTCAAAATTTGTGCTGTTGTCCGCAATACAATTTCCTTGTTAAATTTTCCCGTAAGTAAACTAACACCATTCACCAACTCGCCACTACAAACCGCGATATTTTCCTCGTTAAAGCTGTTCATCGCACGGACAACCGGAGTTGCTCCATCGCCGTAATCCATTAACAACGGAATCATGTGAACAGAACTTGGGTCTTTTTCGTCAAGAGCAATTCCAAGTTTGTCTTTAAGATATTCAAGAACAGGAATATTATCGACCGAATAAAGCAAGTTGCCTTCCGCCTTCGTTACAACACCGCGCTCTTTGCGTATGTCTTCGTCTGAAATTGAGATGAGATAGAATCGTGGTTTGAAATTTTCGGCTTGGATAAGAATGAACGCAAACCGGTTGTGATAAACTTTGCCGTTATCGATAATTCTTGCGTCACGGAAGTTGTGCGTATTGTCAATTGGCATAGTTCCGAAAACAGGCACGCCGCCGGAAATTCGCGATAACGTTTGCGCAACAAAATCACCGCCAGCTCCAAAAGCAGCAGTTGCCAACGGGAAATAACTTATTGCAAGAGCAGGTTTACCGGACAAACTTGCAACGGCTCTCTCGTAAGCAACTTTGAGAACTTCTTCGTCCCGCCGTTTGATGGGATCAGTCAAGCCAACCGAAAAATTCACCTTGTCGCTCGTCAACACCATCAACGTAAGAACTATCTCGCCAATCTCATCATGCACCGCGCTGCCTATCGTAGTTATGCCGACAACATAAAACGGCAAACTCGCACAAAGAGCAGAAAGCACTCCAGAGTCAACAAAATCAGTCGAACAGTGAACAATGCCAACCGTATTTTTGAGAAGATTATTTTCCAAATCAAGTTGCCCGCAAATCTCTGCAATCGCAACATCCGCTTCGTCAACTTCATAAGTAAAAGCCGTAAGTGTTTTGATCATTTTTTTAATTCGTGTTATGCCGTTATTGATACGGGCGATAGTCTTTGCCATTGAGCAACCGCTTCACATTGTCGTGGTTGCGTGTTAGGCTACAGGAATTTTGGAACGGCTTGAGTAGAAAAGTTGTGGTTTTTTCAATCTTTCGCCTTTGCGTCTTTTTGAGTTTTCGTTTTAGGGGGAGTTGTTCTTTAACGTAATCTTGATCTTCCTTGCGCAAAACGGAAAGCTCAATTGCTGTACGTTTGCAATCTGATTTTTCACGTGTTATACCCAGGCTGTTTTAAAATTCCCGAAGCTGGACACGCAAACGCAACAACGTGAAGCGGTTGTTCATGGGCGAAGCCGACCGCCCATACCAGCTTCGGTATACCTCGACACTTTCGTTATTTGTCATTTTTCCGTTACTTCTTTTTTTGGTGCATCTGCCCAAGGCTTGGGAATGTCGAGATCAACATCCGAAACAACTTCACCCTTATCATTCCATTCAATTTGACGACCGAAAAGGCGGTCTTGTTTGACATGTGTGCGATATTTTGACGGAAAACCGTTTTTGTGAAAAAGAATCTCAACCCCTTTTTCGGTTACAAAATTCATATCCAACGCATTCCATTTTGTCGCTGTAAAGTGGTCAATGGAATTGTCTATTCTGTCGAGTCCATAAGGATGCATTACTCCTTCGGTGTAGGCCAATTCGTGTCCCTCAGAATCAAAACGTAGAAAATATCCTTGAAATACTCTCCTAGATCCTCTCCCTTGAAAACCCGCAAACGCGATATATCGTAACTTTTTTGAAGTAAAACAAATACCGCCTACTGCCTCTTGGCTTTTTGTCAATGGCAATTTATACATGCCGTGCAAGTCTTCAACTTGACCAATAGAAGACAATTTATTCAAATGATCAAAAACCGTTTGGACCTCTTTATGGTTTGTTTTCGGAAATTGGACTGTCGTATGCAGCAACGCTAGCGGAGTTGTTTTTTCTGTCTCTTTCTTTTCTGGAATAGTCCAGTTTTTATTTTTTCCCACCAATATTTGCAGATTTTCGAATTTGCTGATGGCACCATTTTTATCCCATTTGACGGTCGCTGTTTTAGGATCGCTTACATAGTTGGTACTGATGCTGCAAAGAGCGGGCAAACCGTCAAGGCGAAAACCAATTTGAGCTTGTATCGCAGCCAAATTCCTTCCTCTCTCTATATAAGATGCCAAATTTTTACACTGAACAGCTTCTTTGTTTTTTTCATCCCGAAAAAACACCAGATAAACCACTCCCGTCTGAATGGGAGAACCGTATTCCCTACTATTTCTGTCGCTTATTGTGATAGAATAGTCTTGAGTGGATTCCAAAAAAATCGAATACTCATCTTTATCATCGCCCCAACCACTCGTCCCTGTCCCCTTGAACTGCATGGTCAAACCGCTATCGCCAATCATCTGCCCAGCCAACACATTCCTGACTTCCGCTTTAATATCTGAAATATCGGAAAGTAGAATCAGAGTCTCCGCCCTTTCACTTGTACGATCAGGTAACATACGCAAAACCCTATAATAGTCACCTTCGGCAAAACAATCCACAAACAGCTTGGCTCTTGCAGATAAGTCATTCACAAAACGCAACTCTTTCTCGTTATCATCGGACAGCACCATAGACGTAACCGTACAAATCATACAAAATGAGAAAAATATATTCGAAAACAATCGTCTTAACATCATAATCAAATATCCCTGTGATTTTCAACATACTATTTTAAGATACGGCTCTTATGTTAAGCTGTAACTCATGTTACGCAGAGCCCAAATCCAGCCTTGCTCTAGTTTCCCTATTCAACCCAAACCTAACCGCTTTCGGCTATTTTTAGGGCATTTTTACACAAAAAGTCCTGTTTTGAGG
>JAIRWK010000343.1 GCA_031268995.1 Planctomycetaceae bacterium | reverse complement strand
ATCAATTTTTGAAAAATAATATATGATACGATAATACAATAAAATTTGGCGTTTTTTGATGCTTCAACTCCTTTGATTTATAGTGTAAAATGCCATTTTGCAAAAGTTCAGTTATAATCATTCCGGTAACATTGAGTAGATGACTTTGCCGGAATTGTTTCTTGGGATTTGCGGGATGAATTGTACGTCAAAAGCGGTAGGGTGTAACCTCAATTGCTCAACTAATAATGACTTTATTTGGTCAACTTGATTTTGCGTAACAAAAATTCTAATGCGATCATCTTGTCCCGCAGATACAGCCTCGTAGCCATTGCGTTTTAAGAGTTGGTCAACTTCGTCAAGATTTACTCTGTTGCCGAAAATTTTTAGAAACCTTTTCTTGCGCCCGACAATATAATAATATCCGTCAATATCCCGTTGCGCAATATCTCCCGTCCGCAACACTCCGCCGTTCTCGTCCGCCTTCGCCAAATCATCAACTTCCTCCGCATATCCCATCGAAACATTTGCGCCCCTATAAACCAACTCGCCCGCAACATTCGACTCGTTTATTACATTGCCCGCGTCATCCTCCAACCAAAACTCGCCGTCAGGAATCGCAATCCCAATACTTCCCGCCTTGTCAAAAGATTGCTCAAACGGTAGATACGACATCCTCGCCGCCGCCTCCGTTTGCCCGTACATAACAATAAACTCAACACCCTTGTCAGCACAAATATCACGAAACTCCGACACAAGCTCACTCGATAACTTGCCGCCCGCTTGCGTAACATAACGAAGAAGCGGTAACTCCATACGCGAAAATCTTAACCGCTTCAACATCTCAAAAATATACGGAACTCCGCCAAACGTACTCGGTTGCCACTCCTTAAACATGTTCCAAAAACCACGCTCCATAAGCGTCAACTCCGTCAAAATCACAGAACCGCCGCAATACAAATGCGTGTTGATTATCGATAAACCATAAGAATACGTCATCGGCATTGTTGTTATCGCTCGGTCTTCAGGAGTGATATTTAGATAACGGATAATTGATTCGGTATTGCTCAAAATATTTTTGTACGATAAACGTACCAGTCGCGGACTGCCGGTACTGCCCGATGTTGTTAAAACCAACCCCAAATCATCATGCAACCTCACCTCGCCATCAACAACACCAACACGCCTCAACAAAACATATACCGATGCCGGTATGGGCGGTAGGCTTCGTCCCTGAACAACCGCTTCACGTTGTTGCGGTTGCGTGTTCAGCTCCATGAATTTTAAAGCAGCTTGAGTATAGTTGCCAAACTCGCCCACCACTTCATATTCGTACAAAAATTCATTCAACCGCACACTCGGAACAAAAATATGTGTTGGATGATAGATATTGATCAGCCGCGTCAATTGCTCTCCGCTAATAACATCACTAAGCAATAACGGAACCACACGCCGCCGCAAAAATCCAACATAAGCCGCAACACAAACCGGATTATTTTGACCAAGCAAAAACACAAAACTACGCGGCTTGACCAAATCCGAAATACTTGCCGATAACTCCAAAAGCCCACAGTAAGAAATCGAACCTGAATCGCCTATAACCGCAACTCGCTCGCCAAACCGTTCAATGCCATCAAAAAGATTCATTAGAACTCCACTTCATATTTGGCAAGAATTTCCTTGCCCTTTTCGTAAGAACTAAAATCAATAATGTCCTCCGTCTCAAGCATAATATTAAACACATCCTCCAACGCAGCAACCATACTCATGTGACCAACCGAATCCCACGTCGGAATACTCTGATACTTCAAATCAACCCCCAACATCGAACCGTCAATCTCAAAACTCTTAATAAAAACATCATCATACTTTTCAATATTCGACATAAAATAATCTCCTAATACTTTTAATATTTTTTGTTATACCGTAACCGGTAAGGCGATAGGCTTCGCCCCTGAACAACCGCTTCAAGTTGTTGCGCTTGCGTGTTCAGCTTCAGGAATTTTAAAGTAACTTCAGTATATACCGAATATGCCGAAGGAATTTTAAAACAGCCTGAGTATACAAAAATTCTTTATAATTTCCCCGTTGTCAATTTCCCTCATGATCCATATTCCAATAATTCCGGACAAACTAAAGAATCGGTTGAAAAATAACAACTGCACAACGTAAGTCCCGTGCCAAACGAACACGCAACACTACTCAATTTCTCATCAACATATTCCTCGCGGCGTTGCGTAATTACCGTCAACGGGATAGATGCACAACTCGTATTGCCAAAATCCCGCAAACAATACGGAACTTTCGCGGGATCGATTTTCAGTTTCTTGCGTATTTTTTCGTTCATGTAAAGATTCGCTTGATGGAAGAGGTAATAATTGACATCGTTGTCCTCAATACCAAAACGCTCCATCAACTTGACAATTCCCATGTGAACCCTCGATAAACCAAACGCAAAAACCTCCATCCCGTCAAGTTTACAATCAATTTTCCTCCGCACGACATTCGGCGCGTACTCGATTTCTTTCAACGATTCAGCGTTTATCGGATTGCGATAACCACCGTCCTCAATAAATATTGCCTTATATTTTTTGCCGTCGGTTTCAAACAAAAAACGAATCGGCGTGGTGTTGGGCGAATATTCGAGAGCGGTTGCCGTTCCTGCATCGCCGAACAAAGGACGAGTTTCTTTGTCTTTGGGAGAATTGACCAACGTAGGCGAATCACCAGCTAAAACTAATCCACGCCGCGCATCACCATTCGCCAACAACGCCGCAAGCACATTCAAACCCTGTATCCAACCCGGACAACCAGACGGAATATCCAATGTATGACAATTTTCAGATAAACCAAGCCTATCTTGCAAAATACTTGATGTCGGCGGAATAATATAATCACGAGCCGGACTTACAAAAATAAGAATGTCTATCTCATCCTTGCCCCAACCTAAATCGGCAATAAGTTTCTCCGCAGCAACTACACAAAGATCAGAAGCTATTTGGTTTGGTGCAAGTATGCGTTTACGTTCAATACCAGTTGATGCGATAACTTTTTCGGCTTCACCGGCGCGTAGAAACAGCGGAAGATCAATATTCTCCTCTACCTTCGCAGGAACGCAAGCAGAAATTCCTTTTATGGAAACGTTATTTGTTGTCAAAAAAGCCATTCGTAAGATTTATGCTGAAGTTTTTTTACCGCAAAAAACGACAAAGTCGCACGAAGTTTTTTACATATCCTTTTTTATCCATGCCGGTTACGGTATAATTTGTTTTCCAAATATCCCCGATTGGATTTGAACCAACAACCTTTGGCTTCGGAGACCAACGCTCTATCCAATTGAGCTACGGGGACAAAATTTTCTGCTTAGCCTTTGACAGCCGCAAACAACAAGCCAAGAAGTATAAACCAAAACAAATTTTTTACAAGTCATAGGGGAACTTCCAAAAACTCATTTTAGTCCTGTAACGGTAGCGTTCCCGCTACCGCAATCGGGAGCAGAACGCTACAGCTACAGTTGGTTTTGAGAAATTCCATTATGCTTTTATTTTTTGCCCTAAAAAAATGAAGACATAATGAAGACATAAAGACGCAAATAATAAACAATCGTTGCTATTAAAGGCGTATTTCAAAGACATCGATCATATTATTGGCTTTGATATAACTTAGTTTGTTGAAATAGCGTTGCGGTGATATTGTGATTTGTTTTTACCGATTTCGGCGTAATTGTGGAATGTTAGTTTGACGGTGTAATTGACAAGTTGCGTAAAGGTGGGATAATTAGCCAGTCGTTTTTTGAGAATACGGCAATCGTAATTTTGGCAATTAGACTTACGTAAATAAATCAAATACAAAAAAATTTTTCAATGGAATTAACTCCAAGTCAAATAGTAGTAGAACTTGACAAGTACATTGTTGGTCAAAATGAGGCTAAGCGTTCTGTTGCGGTTGCGGTTCGTAACCGCTGGCGGCGACAACGAGTGGATGCATCAATAAAACAAGAAATCTCGCCAAAAAATATTCTAATGATAGGACCGACAGGCGTTGGTAAAACGGAAATTGCCCGCCGTCTGGCAACATTGACAGGTGCCCCATTCATCAAAGTTGAAGCAACAAAATACACGGAAGTCGGCTATTACGGTCGCGATGTCGAGAGCATGGTGCGTGAACTTGTCGAAAACGCTCTCGCAATCGTCCGCTCAAACGAACGCGAAAAAGTACGCCCCGAAGCAACCAAAAGGGCAAATGATCGACTTGTTGAGCTGTTGTTGCCGTCCGGTAGCAATAGCTCCAATGATGACGAAGAAGATTCGGAACAAAGTAATGAACGGTTGGTGCGCAAAGTCCGGCACGAAAGAAATCGCAAAAAAATCCGCAAAATGCTCGAAGATGGTTTGATGGAAGATCGGACTGTGAGCATCGTCTCCGAAACCAAAACTGTACCAATGGTAATGAGCAATTTGCCAGGTATGGAATCTATGGAAATAGATTTTCAAGAGATGTTTGAAAAAATTGCGCCCAAAAGCCGAACTAAACGCGAGTTGACGGTAAAGGAGGCACGCGCATTTTTGAGCGAGCAAGAAAGCGATCAATTGATCGATAAAGATAAAGTACAAACGCTTGCGTTGGAGTTGGCGGAAAATCTTGGAATAATTTTTATTGACGAACTTGATAAAATAGTGGCAAGCGAACGACAACACGGCGCAGATGTTTCTCGGCAAGGTGTACAACGCGATTTGTTGCCGATTGTTGAAGGAACAACTGTACATACCAAATATGGTTATGTCAAAACCGATCATGTTCTTTTTATCGCCGCCGGCGCGTTCCATCGCGCTAAACCAAGCGATCTAATGCCGGAACTTCAAGGACGATTTCCGATTCGTGTTGAGTTGAATGATCTCAAAAAAGAGGATTTTGTGCGAATTTTGACGGAGCCGAATTCTGCTCTTACTCGTCAATATCAGGCGTTGATGGCTACGGAAAATATTGAGTTATTTTTTGAGCCGAGCAGTATTGAGATGTTGGCGGAGTACGCCTACACAACGAACCAAAAAATGCAAAACATCGGGGCAAGAAGACTTTATACAATGATGGAGTTGTTGTTGGAGGAGTTGAGTTTTGATGCGCCGGATATGAAAGAGAAAAAAATTGTCATCGATGCCGAATACGTCAAAGAACGAATCGAGAAAGTAAGCAAAGATGAAGATTTAAGTAAATTTATACTCTAAAGAGAATTTTTTAAATCAGCACGCAGATAACGCAGAATCCGCATGCTGATCTTAAAATTTACACAGTATAAATTATTTCAACATTGGCAGATGTATAACCGGTAATTTTTCTGCCCAAGTTCGTTCTTTTGGAATTTCGGTTGTTTCGCCTTTGATATTTTGGACGTATTTTACCCAGCGATTTATGTCTTTACCGTAATCTTTTCCGCAAATTTTTCCTAGTGATTCCATTGCTTCGTATCTTACCGCCAAAACTTTATCGTAAAGAGAATCGCCTATTGCGAGAGTTATTTTTCTATTTAGTTGTGTGTCGGCAGTTTTTTTGCCCAATTCACGAATCGCAACAATACGCACATCATTGTCGGTATCCAATTTGATCCGGTTCAACAACACATCGGCGAGACTTTCCTTTTCACCATTATAAATTTTGCCCAACGCCTCAACTGCGGAAATTCTCACAAACGCATTTTCATCCTTCAAAACATCAACCAAACATTTTTCCCTACCCAAATATGGAATTTTGGCCATTGCGTCAACAGCTTCACGCCGCATATTTGAATCCGGTGAAGTAGTGTATTCTTCCCACAATTGGGCAAAAAGAATTTCGCGTTCGGAGTCAGGTGTATTTTTTTTCGCGCCTTCGATTCCTTTTTCACGTATCAACTTACGCCGTTCGTGTGGCGAATCCAATCCGGGAATTTCATCACTATGCGCCGGCAGAATAGACATCTTGGCAAGAAACTCAATATCAGTACTGCGGCACGACAATCCCGCCGACAAAATCAAAATCATGATCAAGATTATGATACTAGTACTAGTCAAAAATGATTTTTTTTGCATATTTTCAATGATATTTATTGGACGTATTGTTGAACTGATATTTGATATTATACCGAAGCCAGTATGGGCGGTATATCGACTGAAAATCGACCGAATTCTAAATAACTTGTTTTGGGCAATTGGCAAATAGTATTTTTAAAAATTTCCTTGAGCATATTATTGACGCTGATGTTTGCCGTGTGTGTTCAGTTTCCGAAATTTCATTTATACTGTTGCTTATACAAAGCGGTTATTTGAGGGCAAAACCTACCGCCAATGCCAGCTTTGGTGTATTGAGCTGTGGCGTAACTCGCGGATAGTAACAATTTTTTTTATTTGTGCCAAGATGAATATTTGTTTTTTTTGTCATTTTTTTGTAAATTTTTTTGCAGTGCGTATTCGTTGTTTTTTTATTTTTGTTTCAATATTTCTTTTTGTTGGCGATACGTTTGGTCTTGAGTATGTTGAGTTTAGGGAATACGGCGTGGTTCGTAAGGAGTCGGGCGAGGTATTGCTTGAGGCGGTGGACGGTCTTGTTTTTAAGTCGCGTGACGGTCAATATTTTGTAATTACGCCGGAAAATATGATTAGCCGCACGGAGGACAAGATGCCGTTTCAAGCATATTCGATGAAGGAACATGTTCGGCGTTTGGAGTTGGAATTTCCGCGAGCGGCGGGTTATAGTGTGATGGAGAGACCGCATTTTTTGATTGTTTACACGACTTCGCGCGGGTTTGCGCAATGGTATTCGCGAATATTGGAGCGTGTTTGCAATGGGTTTAAGAATTATTGGAGTATTCGTGGTTTGAGGTTGACGGATCCGGAGTTTCCGCTTGTTGCGATTATTTATTCTAATCGTGAAGATTTTTTCAAACACGCTGAATCGGAGGGATTAAATTTACCGCGTAATATTTTGGCGTACTATAGCAAGTTGACCAATCGTGTTGTGCTTTGTGATTTAGCGGGTTTTGAAACAAACCGCAAAGATAACCGCAAAACAATAAGCCAATACCTTCGCCAACCCGAAGCACACTTCAATATCGCAACAGTAGTACACGAAGCAACTCACCAAATCAGCATGAATAACGGTATGCAACAACGATTTGCGCCGTATCCGTTATGGGTTGCGGAGGGGATTGCGTTGTTCCATGAAACACCCGATGCAAAAGATTCGTTGGGTTGGAGTTTGACTCCCAAAGTAAACGGGATAAGGTTGCGGGATTTGCGAAAATATCTGCAAAAAAATCCCGCTACGCCATTTCAGAAAATTATCAAAGACGACAAATTATTGCGGGATTCGGAAACTGTTGTTGACAATTATGCGATGGCGTGGGGATTGACGTACTTCTTGGCAAAAAACAAAAAAACACAATTCTGCAACTACCTAAAAAAATTAGCCGCAAAAAAACCACAATCAGAAGATTCTCCAGAAATACGAATCAAAGATTTCGAGGAATTTTTCGGCGACGACTGGGAAAAATTTTACAAAGAATGCGATAATTTCCTAAAAAAATTGTAACGACACAGAAGCCGAAGTGGTTGTTCAAAGGCGAAGCCTATTGCCCTACCGGCTACGGTATAACAATTTATTTGATATAGGAAGGCAGATTATGTTATTCACTCATGTTACGCAGAGCCCAAATCCAGCCTTGCTCTAGTTTCCCTATTCAACCCAAACCTAACCGCTTTCGGCTATTTTTAGGGCATTTTTACACAAAAAGTCCTGTTTTGAGGTG
>JAIRWK010000293.1 GCA_031268995.1 Planctomycetaceae bacterium | reverse complement strand
GGTGCATTTACGGGCAATGCCAATATTCTTGCGCAGACTTCTGTTGAAGCTAACAAGACGTATGACGCGGTTGGAACTTATGACGGTCAAAATTGGAAACTTTACGTCAATGGCATATTGCGTTCGACTACATCAGATTCGGGGCGTGACATTAGTGTCAATGCAACTCATAACGGCGAGACATTTACGCCGGTTTGGTTGGTGGGCAGTCATGGAACGCCAACTGATAGACGTGAATTTACCGGTACAATTAGCGAGGCGGAAATATACGGCACCGCGCTCACGGCATCACAAGTTAGCGAGCTTAGCGGACTGCAAGTTGAACTAACCGGACCTGCGAATGTTAATGGTTCTATTCCCGTTTACAACGAATCAACAAATGATCAATTTAATGTAACAATAACACGCAGTATGGATCCTTGGCAGGCTGATACCAGCTATGATTTAGATTTCAAATTAACGTTTAGCGGTACGGCGGAAAGGGAAGATTACGAAATTTACGACGGTAACACATTGATAAGCGGTGCTAATGAGCGTTGGTCAAACAATGGTACGGTTTTTAGTTACAAAATTCTTACGGGTAAAGATTCTGTAACATTGACGTTCAAATTGGTTGACAATCAGATGCTTGAGGATGCAGAGGAGACATTAACAATCACCCTTACCAATGCCTCCGCCACAGTGAACGGCACAACTCAAGACATAAAAATTGGCACGGCTACCGCAACCACTGTAAATATCAAGAATGATAAATTGAATGTAAAATGGCAAACCATAACCGGAACGGATGCTAACAAAGCCACATTATCCGCTGATTCTAACAGCGGCGGTCAACGAGTTTTTCCTGAAAAATCAACACCAAATGGTGTGATTGAAAATAAATTTGAATTGGTATTTGAGTTGGAAGTAGCGGCAACAGCGAACACAACTCTTTACTTCAAGATTTTTGATCCAGATAACTTCATCGGTTTGGGAAACAACGACAATAACGCGACTGCGTGGACTGGTAGCGATAACTATGCGAGCTTATCTGCTACAATCGGTTCGGTAACAATTGCAGCTGGCGCAACTAGTACCGCATTAACGGTGGTAGTTTATCCTGCTAATTACACTGGCACAAAATTGACTGGCAATTCAACAACGGTAGTAATTGATTCGGCACACGCTGGCGATAATTTTATTGTCGTAGTTGACACTGATCAAACCAAAGTGAATACCAACGCGGCTCTCGGCACGACTGAAGACACCCGCTACAAAGAAACAAACGGTCTCACACAATCAGAACTATTGACCGTTTGGAGAACACTCTGGATGGAACTCGATCAAATGGCTACACCGACAGCGACGCTTGCGGACGGTTTTGATCCGTCGAATCAAGGAACCACGTGGGGTTATACCGCACCAGCAAACGAGCCGTTGAATTTTGATGTTTTAGCTCAGCCTACTAAGCCAGATATTTCACTTCTGACAACGGCAATGAAAGCTGCTTGTATTGAGGTAAAAGAAGTTTCGCAAAACCCAGAAAATTGGGAATGGATAGCTGATGAAAATGATAGCTCTGGTTTGGCAAACGGCGGATGGCGTACTGAGACACCGTTTATTCATAACCTACCAGAATGGTCTAACGATGCTTTTAACAGTGTAGCCAATCAATCTATTGATATTACGACAAATGAACATGAGTTTTGGTGTTTACACGGAATAGGTGCGTATGAAGCAGAGGTTCACTCTAGTAATGATAGTAACGACTGGACTACTGGTGGTGCAGTAGCTGATGATACTGGTGTTTTTTTAATATTTATGGAAACTATGCGAGACATGATAAGTACGGGTGTTTCCCAAAATGGTACACAAATTCCTGTTACGAGATCTTTCGACGAGTTAAACAGTTTGAATACAATGCACGAAACCTTACATCTCTTTGGATTTGCCGATGATGTAGCTGATGGTCCGATTATGGCAGGAGCTTCATGGGAAACTACCGATAAAATTCCAAATGATGTTCTAAAATTTAGTGCAGGTCAAATAGCAAAAATTCAATCAATAGCTGTTCCTAAGTGAGAAAGGAAAGGAAGTACAAATGATTACTTACAGAGGATTAAGCGTGTTAGTGGTTATTTTGATAATTACTTTTTCATATCGTGTGGGAGCGGACGATGAGTTTTGGGTAAAGTTGGAGATTTATCCCCAAAAGATCCATTTTGGCGACGTTTTTTTCTCAAAACTGGTTATTCAGAATAACACGAAGTCAAGTAAGTTCATTCGCCATCCTACAATACAATGTACACTACCGGTAGCTAATATTTTTATAGATGGAAAGACTTATTACGTATGGTATGATAATTGGGCATATGGTCATGTAGAGGGTATATTACCGTATCGTAGGACTTTTCCTAGTTTTAATTTTATCCCTATTACTACAGGTTCTCAGAAGAATTTCGATTTTAGGATGTTTTGGTTACCTTTACCATCACAACCTGGTGATTTATTGGCAACTGAGCTTGAACAAATTTTGAAAAATGAAAGTAGAAAAATTGTTTTCACCAGAACAAATGCCGACCAAATGTTAGCTGTTACATCTGCGGTGAAGGGGTTATCAGCAACTGACGAACTTTCTATATTATTTGATCAAATTCACGTTGATATCGTTGTCAAACATCGTAAAAATACAATTTTGACGACTTTACGCGAATGGTATAACGAAGTACCATCAAATATGTGGAACGTAATACAAGGAAGAGGATGTAGTGCAAGGATATTTGCCGGATATGAATACGCCACAGGCTCGCCACTTGAAAAAATAGTAAATAAATATGATTACTATTCACAGCCAAACCTTAAAAGATATTCTAAACTCCATAAAGATCGTCAACCATTCAAAAAAGAATATGAATCTTTTGCTTTTTTGCTCCGAACCCGGACTCCAGAATTATTAGCTCGTATCAAGCGGACAAAAGAACTTGAGGCGGAGTTACTTAAGTTGCCTGATTCGGAATTGTCGCAAAATATGAAGGAGTTTATTCAATTGCGCGGTCATTTGGTTGACATACGTTTTGCGGAAAACGCGGCGGAAGAGAATAAAGCGTTCGATAATTTTGTAACGTTTATTGACAAGTCGAAGGATAAAGAGCTTTGGATTAGATTTGTTATTGAGATTGGGTTTAATAGTATTGTTGACCACGAATATTTTCCGTACAAAAAAGCTGAAGATTATTGCAAAC
>JAIRWK010000239.1 GCA_031268995.1 Planctomycetaceae bacterium | reverse complement strand
ATAGAATTTTTATCAACCACAGAGAACACAGAGTTCACAGAGGTGAATTTTAAATACGAAAATATACGAAAGAGTTGAAAATGAAATTTTCGTCTATTTCATTTTCAAAAAAATTATCTCTGTGAACTCTGTGCTCTCTGTGGTTATTTAAAAGCAACTGAATCGTTACTTTATTTTTTTGACAGGATTTAACAGGATAGCAGGATATACAGGATTTTATTATATCCTGACAATCCTGTTATCCTGTCTTAAAAAGATGAATTTCATCGTAACTACAGTATGTAAACTAATTTTGCGCAGAAAGTTTTTTTCACCGCGAAGGCGACTAAGGTTTTAAAATATGTTGTGAATATTTGCAGATTGCTCTTGATTCATATTGCGAAAATCAGCATAATTCGCGACTTGTTTTTTTATACCGGCTTCGTTATATCGTACACTGCCTTTTGTCTCACTTGTCCTTCATGTCCCTTTAAACATAATTTGTCAAATATCGAATCCAACAACCGGAAACTTGAACGTATACCGAAGCCGGTATGGGCGGTAGGCTTCGCCCTTGAACAACCGCTTCGCGATGCTACGCTTGCGTGTTCAGCTTCAGGAATTTCAAAACAGCTTGAACATACTGCGTCGAAAAAATATTTTTTTGGGCGAGTGAGAGGGATTTTTTGCGCGATTTTGGTTGTGTTGGCGGTATTTATTGTTTGGGCAACTGTTCCCAAATTGCAATCGCAAGCCGATAAACTTTTCGCCGATGAGCCGCCTAACGATTCGGCGCGTTTGCGAATTATCGACAGGTTGACTTCTATTATTCCGCATCGTGCGGCAGTCGCGCCGCCTAGTCAAGAATTGCAAACGAATGTTTTGCCCGGATTCGGTGTTGCCAATTACGACAACGTTACACCGCAACAAAATGATCAATTGACCGGACAAGAATTGAATCTCGCGGACAACAGAATGAGCCAACCCGCAATATCAAACAACTATCTCAACCAACAATTTCAAATCGGGTCGCTTGAATTTGTTCCGTATTCTGAGAGGAAGGTTCCCGCAATTTATGTTGAGGGTGAAGGTTATTTGCCGTTGACGCATCCATCGATTGAGCCGTATATTGATCCGCTTAAAAATACTCCCGAAACAAATCCCAATATCGTTTTGGTTCCCGAATGGCAACTCATTACCCCAAACGCCTACAGAACACTTGCACAATTCGCAATTCCTAATCAAAACGCCGAAATCAATTCGCGAACTTTGGACTCTTCCGGCAAAACCGCCTTGTCTTTACCGACCTCGAATTACTCGGAAGCGATTACGGTTTCGGCTAAAAAAGGATGGAAGCGTAATACTGAAAAATATGACATTTTATTTTTGAGTGATGATTGTACTATCAGGCAAGGAAGTAATTTTGTACAAGCTCCGCAAGCCGTCATTTTTATAAGCAGCAAGAATAATACAAATCAATTGCAGGAGATAGCTGTTTATCTTGAGAGTGAATCGTCGGCTAATCCGCTTGTTTTGGAATTTGATCCTGAGAGTGTAAACGCGCAGATTACAGACAAACGATGGTTTGGCAAATTCCACACAACCGCGAATGTACGAATGTTGATCATGAACACCGAGTTGACTCCAGACCAAGACCCTGCGATTTACAAAAGGGCGTTGCGGGCGTTGAATCATGAACTGCCGTCTATTGAACAAGTACAATATACAGAAGTTGCCCAACCGAAAGGACAAGACACCACGCCGTTTCGACGGATCAGTTTAAATTCACGCGGCGACAACGACATGAGTATTGATATTGAGCCGATTCCTGACAATCCCGACAGAGCTATTTTCATTATCAGCAAGGGAATGAATTTGATTATCGAAGGTGTAAACGGCGAGGACATGCTTACTGGTGATGTTGTTGATATTTCTGCTGACCACGCAATAATCTGGTCTGCAAACCCGAAACCTAAAAGTCTTCAAAACGGTAAAACAAAACAAGACAGTAAATCGGATTTTGAAGTTTATCTTGAGGGCAACATTATATTTCGCGATGGTGAACGAGTGATAAAAGCTAAGCGAATGTACTATGACGCGAAAAATAAAATTGCGTATATTCTTGATGGTGAGTTGACAACGCCGATAGTGGGCATAAAGGGAATTACGGGCGTGATGCGTATTAAGTCGGAAGTGTTGCGCAAAATCGGCGAAGGAAACTACAACGCAAAAAATTCTTTTGTAACAACCAGTTTGCTCGGTCAACCTACGTGGGCGTTGAGGTCGCGGTCAATGTCGTTGACGGACAAATATTACGCACCAATTTTCAGCGAAGTTGAACCGGTTAAGCGTCAAATTTTATCTGCTGAAAATAATACGTTGGTTATTGGTCGATTTCCGGTTTTTTATTGGCCCTGGCTTGCGGCGGATGCGGGCGAGCCGACGTTTTATATCAAGTCAATTAGTGTCGGCAGTTCAGGATATTATGGTTATACTGTTCGGACTGAATGGAATCCGTTTCAATTGTTCAATATTAAGAATCGACCGGATTGGTTGGATGGCAGTTTGGGTGTTTCGTGGATGGAGAAACGCGGGATTGGTCACGGTGTGAAGATAAATTATGAACCGCAACAAATTCCAGGTAAACAGACAAACGTGCGGGGACAAATAAATTATTGGGGAATAAATGATATTTCCGACGGCGACAAATTAGGCGGCGCAAGAAATCCTGTTGTTTTTCCGAAATCGTACAGGTATATTTTTTCTTGGTCGCAACAACAGCAAATGAATTCTTTATTTGGAATGCGCGGAGATTGGTCGGTAAATGCTTCTGTTGGTAAAGTGTCTGATCGTACTGTTTTGCCCTATTATTACCACACGTCGTGGGTCAATAGTGAAAATCAAACGACGGCGGTTGAAGTTACGAAGACGAAGGATGATTCGTTGTGGAAGTTTCGTATTGAGCGGAGTCTTGATGATTTTTATACGAATGCTAATCAGTTGCCGCGATTGGATCATTATTTGATTGGCAGATCCTTTTTGTATGATAAATTGACGTTTTATTCTCATTCGCGGGTTGGTTATATTGATTACAATGTTGCGCAAAGTCCTTATGCGCCGGACGCGGCGGCGTGGTATCGTGATGCGAGGTTTTTTCGGTATCTTCCTTGGGAGTTGGGTACGAACAGTTTGACGTCTGCGCCGCCGAATCCGGCGAATATCGGTGCGGTCAAGCCTGATGTTTTGAATGATTCTTTTGAGATATTTTCGACGCGGGCGGAGGCTGATTTACCGTTTAGTGTTGGTGCGATTCGTGTCGTGCCGTATGTTCTTGGTGATTTTTCGCATTGGGGGGCGGACAGGTCGGGCAATGACGTACAACGTTTATATTATCGCGGCGGAGTTAGGTTGAATTTACCTTTTTGGAAGGTGATGCCGAATTCGTCCAGCAGGACGTTGTATGTCAATGGTCTTGCGCACAAGATGTCGTTGGATGCAGAGTTTTCTTATGCTCAATCGAATGAGGGAATGGACAATTTGATATTGACAGATTCATTGGATCGTTGGGCGATAGAGGATTTCAGGCGGCGTTATTCGGTAACAACTTTCGGAAATACAGGTGCAATTCCGCTAATTTTTGATCCGAGATATTATGCGTACAGGAGCGGGATTGCGGGCAATGTTACGGCGGGCAATATGGAGTTAGCGGATGATTTGACGTTAATGCGGGTTGGCATGTCGCATCGTTTGCAGACGAAGCGGGGACCTGTTGGGCGAAGGCGTATTATTGACTGGGTAACTTTTTCAACGCATTTGAATTATTATCCTGACGAGTCGCAAAATTTCGGAGAGAGTGTTGGTTTGATTGATTATGATTTTATGTGGCATGTTGGGGACAGGTTTTCGGTATTTTCGTCGGGGTTGTATGATGTTTTTGACGGAGGGCAACAGATCACGCGGATTGGAGGAGTTTGGAATCGCCCAAATCGCGGCAACATTACCGTAATGTACGACCAACTTAACGGCTCCGCAATTAAACGAGATTATTTGACTTTGCAAGTAGGGTACACAATGAACGAAAAATATTCGGCATCGTATTCAACATCTTACGATATAACTGCGAATCCGTGGCGCAATGTCGGACATAATTTTATTTTCACCCGGACGGGCGAGTCGTTTAGGTTAATGGTTGGGGCGGTTTATAGTGAGTCGTTAAACGAGTGGAGTTTCACATTCGGAATCGAACCGGTGTTCATGCGAGGAATCGCAAATAAACTGCAAAGAATGGCAACCAGCGCACAACAACAATTAGCACAATAAATTCTCACAAAATAAGTAACAATTCCGTCGAATGATTTAATTTATTTTTTAAACCGCGAAATACGCTAAAAGAGCACGAAAGGTCGCGAATAATTTAGTTTCGCGTCTTTTCGCGTAAATTTCGTGTGTTTCGCGGTAAAATAA
>JAIRWK010000062.1 GCA_031268995.1 Planctomycetaceae bacterium | reverse complement strand
AGAGCATGGCATATCCTTACCGGGGACACTGCTGTAACCGACATTCACTAAGAATGACCTTAATTTGTGGTATTATAAACTATGATAGAATAGTTTAGGGTGTTATTAAACAAGTCTATTATATCCTGACAATCCTGTTATCCTGTTATCCTGTCTTAAAAACTCATGTTACACACGATACGGAAATGATGGTGGTTATTCAGTCGATTGATAGAAAAAAGGTAAAACATTGTTCGCGTCCCGTTAGGGACGAAATATTGGTAGAAAACGCATGGTCAAAAAACGCCGTCCCGTTAGAGACGGAATGTGAGGACATTTCAGACGGTTTAGTTTTAATCACATTGTGTCCCTACGGGACACGAAATATGTTTTTACCTTTTCTACCAACATTTCGTCCCTAACGGGACGGGGAAAATACGTCTGGTTATCACCGATGCGTAACATGAGTAAAGATGTAATGAGGTTGTTTTGTTTGGGAAATTGTGTATAAATTGTGCGTGTGACGGAAGGGACACACAAGAGACGAAGAGGACGGCAATTTAATTGCCCTCAAAATTCAGATTACACTTTACAAAAATATTTTTGCAAAAAAATTTGTCTCTGGTTGTCCGTGAAGTCGATTGTGTCAATTTTGTAAATGATATTGGGCGTTGACTCAATTTCATCTCAAGTTGTTTTAAAATTTCCGAAGCTACGGGAAACCTGCAACGCAGAGCGTTAGGCAAGCGTAACAACGTGAAGCGGTTGTTCAAGGGCGAAGCCTATCGCCCTACCGGCTACGGTATAACCATTGAGAAATTAGGAGAAAAAAAATGAAAATTTCACGGCGTGTTTTTGGCGGAGTTGTGTTAGGCGGTACGTTGGGTGCGGTCTTGGGTGGAACTTCGGCGGGCAATTTTGCGGCTGGAACGGACAATACGGAAACAGACAAAATCAATCCGAAATTTCCATCGAAAATATACAAGGCACGAATAACCGAATTGCCAACAGAAAAATATTGCGAACAACTTAAAGCTGCGGGCTATGACGGGCTTGAGGTTACGAAGTGGAATATTTCGCCGTCGGAGGCGTTTAAGGTTCGGCAACTTGTTGAGGGTTATGGTTTGCGGATTCATTCGTTGTTGCGGGCTTGGACGGATGTCAATGATTCGCGGAAGTTTGAGTCTGATGTTAAATCGGTTCAAACGGCGTTGCGTGCTGCGGCGGCTTATGGAGCGGACACGGTTTTGTGGGTTACGTGCCGTGCGTCCGGCGGTTTGAAAATGCCGGAAGCGTGGGATTTTGATGTCGATTTCGACCCGAAAACACTAAAAGTAAAAACCGTTGCACAAGGCGATAATTCCAAATACACACAATACATCGCCGCACAAGATCAAGCCACAGAAGCCTCTATTCGTGCAATTGAATCTTTGATTCCGATTGCGGCGAAGGAGGGGGTTCGTATTGGGCTGGAAAATGTCTGGAATAATTTTTGGTGTACGCCGAAATTTTTCGCGGCATTTTGCAAGTATTTTGATTCCACGTGGGTTGGCAGTTATCTTGATTTGGGCAATCACACGAAGTATTCGCGTTGTGAGGAGTGGATCAAAGAGCTTGACAAAACCATTCTCAAACTGCATATTAAAGGCTACAAGATCACGGAAGTCAAAGGCAAACTTGGCGGCGGGGTTGGTGATTGGTCTAAGATTGACGAGGCATCAATTGATTGGCGATCTGTGCGCAAGGCGTTGGCGGATGTTCGGTACAATGGTTGGATGAGTGTGGAGGAAGACGGGCATAGCAACGAAAAATACAGTGAGATATTGGACAAAATTATTGCGGGAAATTGATGATTCACCAATTTATATACTGAAGCTGTTTTAAAATTCCCGAAGCTGAACACGTGAGCGCAACAACGTGAAGCGGTTGTTCAAGAGCGAAGCCTACCGCCTTACCGGCTTCGGTATGAAGCGGCAAATTTAACGTTAATCGGCGTTAGGTTTGCCGTTTTGGTTTTTTGATGTTTAGTCAAGTTTTGACGTTTTTTTTATACTCAAGCTGTTTTAAAATTCCTGAAGCTGGATACGCAAGCGTAACAACGTGAAGCGGTTGTTCAAGGGCGAAGCCTACCGCCCATACCGGCTTCGATATAAGTGAAAAAAAATTAGGAGATAAGAGTGTTTAAGCGAGTGTTGATTGCGAATCGTGGAGAGATAGCGTTGCGGGTGATACGGGCGTGTAGGGAGTTGGGGGTGGAGACGGTTGTGGTTTACAGTGAGGCGGACAGTGGGGCGGCGTATTTGGATTTAGCTGATTTTCGTATTTGTATTGGTTCTGCGAAGTCGTCAGATTCTTATTTGAAGGTTGACCGTATAATTAGTGCGTGTGAGGTTGGCGGGGTGGATGCGGTTCATCCGGGTTATGGTTTTCTTTCGGAGAATGCGCATTTTGCTGATGTTTGCAAGAGTTGCGATTATGAGTTTATTGGACCGACGGCGGAGGCGATGTCTCTTTTGGGGGACAAAAATTCGGCGCGAAAGATTGCGGTTGAGGCTGGGGTTGAATGTGTACCCGGTTCTGATGGTTTGATCAAGTCGGAGTCTGAGGCGATTCGTTTTGCGGGCGAGGTTGGTTTTCCGGTTTTGATCAAGGCATCGGCGGGCGGCGGCGGGCGTGGAATGCGAGTTGCTGAGAATGCGGAACAATTGAAAACAGCAATAGGTCAAGCATCTCAAGAAGCTCAAAACGCTTTTGGCAACGGTGCGATTTATCTTGAGAAATTTATTGCGTTACCGCGTCATGTTGAGGTGCAAGTTGTGGCGGACAATTTTGGCAATGTTGTTCATCTTTGGGAGCGGGATTGTTCGATGCAGCGTCGTCATCAGAAGTTGTTGGAGGAGTCGCCGTCGCCGAATTTACGGCAGCGGACACGCAAGGCAATGTGTGAGGCGGCGGTAAAGTTGGTCAAAAAGGCGGGTTATACGAATGCTGGAACGGTTGAATTTTTGGTTGACGGGGACGAGCGTTTTTATTTTATTGAGATGAATGCGAGGATTCAGGTTGAGCATCCTGTAACGGAGTTTATTACGGGGATTGATTTGATCAAGACGCAAATTTTAATTGCTGCTGGCGAGCGGTTGCCTTTTGAGCAAACTGACATAAAGCAAAACGGTCATGCAATCGAGTGCAGAATTAATGCCGAAGATCCGGATCATAATTTTCGTCCTTGTCCAGGCAAGATTGAGAGGATGATAATTCCGGGTGGTTTTGGAGTTCGGTTTGATTCGCATGTTCACACGGGCTACACGGTGAGTCCAACTTACGATTCAATGCTAGGCAAACTCATTGTCCATCAACCGACGAGAAACGAAGCAATCAGCTCAATGAAACGTTGTTTACGGGAATTGGTTATAGAAGGAATAAAAACGTCGGTACCATTGCAACAAAAAATCCTCGATGACAACGACTTCGTATCCGGCAAATTCGACACAATGTTCATCGAAAGAAAATTCATGAAAAAATAGTTATACCGAAGCCGGTCTTGGCGGTAGGCTTCGCCCCAGAACAACCGCTTCGCGATGCTACGCTTGCCTAACACTCTGCGTTGTAGGTTTACCGCAGCTTCAGGCATTTCAAAACAGCTTGAGTAGAATAAAAATTACTTTGTTCATTGCGTCTCTAATGTCCTTCATGTCCCTTAAAAACACAGGCTCCTACGCACAAAAAATAGTAGCCGTTCACAGCCAAAACCATAAACGGCTACAAAATTTTTCTCTTCTACCTGACAACATCCTTTCAATCTTTTAACTCAATGATAATATTTTTATCTCCTGTGGCAGGAATTGAGATATTGATGATTGGTTCGTCGGGATTTGTGTATTTGACCGGAAGCAAATTTTTTGGTTGCGGCGGCGTTTTTCCTTGGCGTGCATATTCCATTAGTTCTTCATCGCTTATTTGAGGCGATTCTTCTTTCAAAACATACACGGAATATTCAACAGGAAACGCTCCGTCATTGTCGCTGATTGTGGTCAATACAAATTTTCCATTTGTACTGGAAAGTGCGCCTGCGCCTTGTTTACTGGTATCTTTTGGAGTAAACACGATTGTCGCGCCGTCCAAAGGTGAACCGTTGTAAGTTATAGTTCCGCTCGCCGGAACAAGTCCAATTTTACGCGGATCGTTTTTTTTGCAACCAATCAGGCATACAAAAACAAGCATGAAAATAATATATTGATATTTCATTTTGACTCCTTTTTTAATTTAAATAGGATTTTGATTATACCGCAGTTGCTATGAATTTATTTTTTTTACAGGATAACTGGATTACAAGATTGTCAGGACATAATAAAAAAATCCTGTCTATCCTGCCAAAAAAAATTTAAAACTGAATTTCATAGTACAATGAGTATAAATGATGATAAAAAACAACAGCACGAAACATAAGTACAAATACACATAATGACACAAACAAATCTCAAATAATACTGTCCCATTTGTCCCTCATGTCCTTTGTGTCTCTTTAAACATGATTTCCTGTACTCTAATATTTCGTACTGT
>JAIRWK010000254.1 GCA_031268995.1 Planctomycetaceae bacterium | reverse complement strand
TGTCAATTTCTTTATACCATTTAAAAGATCGGAATACAAGCTTTTTATTTTTTCCCTATTTAAACCGGACAGCAGTGATTTTATACATAAAATCTTGACAGGAAATAATATCGGATTTGATGGAGAAAACGATAATACGGTATTATTATTATTTAATATGTTGGATGGAATAGAAAAACAAAAATCATCAGAAAAATATCAAGTTTTATCATAAAAAACGCACATTTCGCATGCCGGAGGCTGAAAAACTGCAAGACTTGTGTCGGACTTTAGTCCGCGACAACCAACCGGGTTGTTAAACAAGTCTTCTTCATCAGTAAAAGCTAAATTGGACCCATGTTTAGGCGCTGGATATGGGGTATCCGAGTTTTGCCGAAAATGTTTTCGCAATTATACCCTCACGTACATATCCTGACCAATTAAATCAACAATATGTATAAATAGTATATTTATTCAAACCACAAATTTTGTGTAGAAAATCATACACTCTATTGTCCAAATAATTATCTACTAATTATATTATGGACAAAGAACACTTATTTGAACAGATACTTAATGAATATCTCAATTCTTTTGGAACCAATGACGAAAATGGCTTTCCGCCACCTGAATTTTTAGTAAACAGAGGGAACGTTCCCAACAATCAGGAAATATTGGGTGAATTTTCAAAATCAACAAATTGACCATCATCTAAGATTTCATTGTAATGATTATCAATATATGCCGGTATTTCATCACGATTTTCATTAAGAAATTTATAGACCAACGCACCACATAAAATTTTCTCAAATAGTTTGTTTTTGCACAAATTCGACCTCCAAATATTTAGTTGTCAGGAAAAACAGGCAATTGGACTTTTACAGGAATCATTAACGTACCTGCACCGACATTACCAAGTTGACGAAAAAACAGTTGATAGGTTGTCTTTATGTGTTTACTCTCCGCCGTAAGTGACATCCCACCAATCACTACCCGGTAATGTCGCCGCAGTCCAATTGATACCATCTGTTGAATACGCTGCTTTGTTGCTGTTGTGGCTAACCGCCACAAACTTACCGTTTCCATAAGTGACACCGTTCCAATTACTACTACCCGGTAATGTCGCCGCAGTCCAATTGATACCGTCTGTTGAATACGCTGCTTTGTTGCTATTGTAGTCAACCGCCACAAACTTACCAGCGGGTTTCCACAATCTGTTTACCGCATCATCAACCGCAACCTTATCAACAATTTGTTTTGTAGCATAACTACTTGTTCCGTAATTTGTCGCTCCGCGATTGGCATTTGCTTTGTCTATCATCTTTAGTAGATATTCAGTATTTGCCACTTGTGTTGCAGTACCACTTACCAGCGTAACTGTCGCAAGCCCCCATTTGGCATTTATCGCATTACACACATATTCACAATTCGCTATCTGTCCCATATTAATTCCGTTTGTGCCATCCAAAAATGTGCCGTCTTCATCAACTCTGACAACGCCTATTCTAATAATTAGTTCATCATGTATTTCTCCAAACCAAAACGCGGGATCAATTGTATCTGCTACAAAATTACCGGAATTATCAGAATTATCAGAATTAGTTGTACCCCCGGTTATGTTATCACATGAACCCAATACAATAATCGCCGCAATCAATAGCATCAATACGATACCGACTTTGTTTGTCCGTTTTTTACAGTTCATCATACGCTCCTTCCTTTATATGGTCGTTAAGGTTGACAGGTTCCTGTCCCGCTTTTTCCTGTACGGATTGAGCAAATACAAGCGCCTCCAACACACCAAGGACATACAACTGGTTTTCTTCCGTCAGATTATCTATGGCCGTCTGTAACCGCTTTTTCTTTACTGCCCTTGTATACTTTTTCATACATTGTCCTTATATTTTCTATGTATCAATATACACTACATTGTAACTATTTGTCAACCATTGTAACAACATACCTTGCTATGTAGCTGAAAATCCTCTATCTTTAACCTATGACCGTCAATAAACGTATCCGCCTGGTCAGACAGACTCTCAACATGACTCAGGCGGATTTCTCCAAAGCCATCTACGTTAGTACCGGTTATACCGCCGGAATAGAAAACGAACACCGCATTGCCAATGACCGAATTATCCATCTCGTTTCCCTCACCTTCGGGGTCAGCGAACAATGGCTGAAAACCGGTGAGGGAGAGATGTTTCAAACCTCCCCCCTTGAACGGAAAGAACGAATTATCAGCCTCTTTAACGAATTGAATCCCCGGTTTCAGGAATACGCATTGGCTGTTATCGGCCAGCTCATAAAACTTCAGAACGACCAAAGAAACCTCATTGATTAAGCCCCTATTGCCTGTTTCAAGACCAAATCAAAAATCCCTGTATTCTCCCGGTTGCCGTACCGGAAGCAGAACTCATTGACATACCGTTGCATGTACTTCACCGACCAGTGGTGATACGTCCCTATCCACCCCCTCTTGAGAACGCTCCAGAAGTTTTCTATCCCGTTGGTATGAATACCCTTGCCGTTGCTGAATTGCCCGGCCGAGTGGTTGACCGAGAAGTGAATGAAGTTGTTAGCGTGTGTTTTATCCAATATGTTGTAACCATTAAAATCATCTGATATTACCGTAGTCCCGTCTTTGCAAGCCTCGTCAAGAACAGTCAGAAGCTGTTTGCCGGTCAATTTTTGTCCTTTTTCATCCGGGAGCATGATTTTAGCGTGTACTTTCCCGCTGTTCCGTTCTTTCACTCCTACCACCGGAGTTTTATCCGTACCGCGTCCGCGCTTTGACGGTTCTTTTTCCGATGGAATGATATTGCCGTTTTTATCAAATTTAACGTTTTCTTTACGGGGTTTACCGCCAACGTATGTTTCGTCTATTTCCACGAAACCGTCAAAAGTTTTTTTCATATCGACATTACCCATGGCGGTACGGATTTGTTGCAGCATACGCCATGCGGTTTTATATGTTACACCCAATTCCCGTTGTAGTTGACAACCGCTTATACCCTTTTTGTCATTCAAGAAAAGATGAATTGCGTAAAACCATTTGCGTAAATCTGTCGTGGATTTCTCAAAAATCGTATCTGAAAATATCGAAAATGTATTATTACATTTGTAACAGTTACATATTCTTTTACGATCTTTACGATGATACACGTTCACCTTTGCCCCGCAATGTGGACAAGTAAGTTCATTGTTGTAACGGATACGCAGAAAATAATCAACAGCATCATCTTCTGTCGGGAATTTTTCATTGAATTGAAAAATGGTCATGTTCCAC
>JAIRWK010000220.1 GCA_031268995.1 Planctomycetaceae bacterium | reverse complement strand
ACACATCAAAATGGGACTTTTTGTGTAAAAATGCCCTAAAAACGGCTGAAAGCGGTTGGGTTTAGGTCGAATAGAAAAACTAGGGCAAGACTGGATTTGGGCTCTGCGTAACATGAGTTGGATCAATTAAAAAATGGAATTGAACTATCAAAATGTGATGAGCATACTGCATGGGAATCACTACGCTTTACGATTGATCTTATACAGCAAATAAGAAATTCTGATGATCCTGAAAAAGATCAAGATGAAAACTTCTTACTTTCACCTGTAAGAAATGAACAGGGAAAACATTTTGATTCACGCAAACCTCAAAAGCACGAAAATTCTGATTTACCTACAAATGGAGATGCTAACGGTGCTTATAATGTTGCCCGCAAGGGAATAATAATGTACGGACATATCAAACAATGGATAAAAGACAACAAAATCTATAAATTGAATTTATTTGTTTCTGACGAAGAATGGGATTTGTGGTTGTCAGATAAATCAAAATGGAAGAAAAAGCTACGATTCTTTGCTTCGAGAAAACAAAAGGATACACAATGATAAATGTGAGATTTCGTTACCACAATAACATTGGTAAATTTTGTTTGTGCATGATCTGTGGATATGTACTGAAGTTTACCGTGTATACGGTACGATACGAAAAGTGTTAATTTTATATCCCGAAGCTGTTGATGGTTACAGATTTCGGGGTTCAATCCCTAATTACTCCAATGACAGATTTTTCAATTGATGATCTCATCAAACGAACACAAGATGTCGGCATATTGACTCAAGAGCAAATCCGCGAAATACGCTCCGAATACGGAACAAATCAAATGTCGCCCGAACAATTTATCCAAACCGCACTTCGCCGCGGTATGTTGACAAATTATCAGGTTGATCGCCTCAACAGCGGCGACACAAAAGGGTTTTATTTCGGCAATTATAAAGCGTTGTATCTTGTTGGTGCTGGTTCATTTGCGCGTGTGTTTCGGGCGGTGCATCGTGTAACGGGCAAAGTTGCGGCGGTGAAGGTTTTGCGTGCGCGGCATAGTGAAAGCGAAATTTTCGTGCGGCACTTTCTGCAAGAAGCGAAGATCGTTTCCGAGTTAAAGCACCCGAATATCGTGCCGGTCTATGGTGCCGAATCACGTAGTTTTTTGCACTATATGGCAATGGAATTCGTAGAAGGACAAACATTGAGGGAGTTTCTCAAAGTACGCAAAAAAGTTGAGGCGGTAACTGTTATAAAGATTGCGGTTGATGTTTGCAGTGCGCTTGATTATGCAATTAGAACGCAAAATCTACAACACCGTGATTTGAAGTTGAGCAACGTAATTCTCTCGTCAACAGGACAAGCCAAACTAGTCGATTTTGGTTTGTCCTCGATTACGCAAAGCAGCGAAAATGATTCAAACACGTCGGCGTTAAAAAATCAACAATCGATAGATTATATTGCTCTTGAGCGGGCGGCGGGCGGTAAGAAAATGGATGAGCGGAGTGATTTATATTTTCTCGGTTGTATCATGTATCAACTTTTATGCGGCGATTCGCCGTTCATGGAGACGAAAGACAGAGCCAAGAGAATGGAAAGAAACCGCTTTTTTAATGTTCAACCTTTGCATCAAGTTGACGAATCGATTCCTGCTGCTGTTTCATTTTTGGTGAATAAATCTCTTACGGTCAATGCCGATCAGCGTTATCAAAATGCGGCGGACATGCTTAAAGATTTGACTTATTTGCTTAAGAGGATTGATGTTGAGAAGAAGGCGGATTCGGCAACTTCGCTTAGTTTTGAGAATTACGAGGCAATGCAAAAAGACCGTGATGAAAGGTTGCAGAAGTTGGAAAAGGCTACGGTGATGGTTATTGATTCGAATCCGAAGTTGCAGAAGGGGCTGGAGAAGTTGATGATTCAACTCGGTTACAACGCGGTCAGTATTGATGATCCGGACAAGATGATTCCGTATTTTGAAGAAAACGATCTTGTTGCGCAGTGTGTAATTTTCAACGGTCAATCGCTTGGGATAAGGGCGGTTCGGGCGTTTAATGATTTTGCGCAACGGCGAGGGTTGCGGGATGTTGCGGCTATTTTGATTTTGGACAAAGACCAATCCGAGTGGGAAGATTCCGTTACTCCGCAACACCACCGCGTAATATTGACAATGCCCGTAACGGTGAAACAATTCAGAATTGCACTAACATGGCTGTTGGAAGGTTTCGGGCAAAAATAGATAAACCAATCACAACACAAAACAAAAGAGCGGAGAGGACAGGATTTGAACCTGCGGAGCCTTTGACAGCTCACGGGTTTAGCAAACCCGCGCATTAAGCCACTCTGCCACCTCTCCTACTAATCCAATGAGAACAAATGCCCACTGTTTATTTAACGCTTGGCGGACGACACCAACGCCCATCAAGACTGCGGGAAATCATACCACGTCAGTTTTGTTTGGCAAGGGAGAGGGATCAAAGCGAAGAAGTGTAGATGCGGTTGTTTGAAGGCGAAGCCTACCGACCATACCTAAGGGAAATTTCTAAAATTAATTTTATTCGAATTCGGTCAATTTATATCGGATAGAAAATCGACCGAATTTGAAATAGTTTGTTTTTGGCAAATAGTATTTTTAGAAATTTCCTAAGGTATAAAATTTTTGTAAACTTTTAACAGATTGTGAAAAATTATGAAGTGTCAAAAATGTAATAAACCGGCGATGTTTCATATTACTGAGCTTACGGGTGATAAACCCGAAGAGCATCATTTTTGTGAGTTGCATGCGCGGGAATATCTTAACGAATCGTCTCAAAATCCAGACTTGTCAACTTCGGACGGTTTGGCAATGGCACTTGCGGATAATCCTGTTAAGAAAAATCCAATGACGAAATTGTCGGCGGAACTTCAAGCAATTGATCAACAGATTTGTCCGATTTGTGGGATTAGTTTTTATGATTTTAGGAATCGCGGGCGTTTGGGGTGTGCCAATGATTATGATTGTTTCGCGAAGCAACTTGAACCATTGATAGCGAATATTCACGGGGCAACAACCCACATCGGCAAATCTCCAATAATTTCAGGCTCAAATCCGCAACCGGATAACGACACAAATTTGATAGGATTAAGACGCGAGCTTGATGTCGCGGTAAGTGAGGAAGATTACGAGCGCGCATCAAGACTCAGAGACGAAATCAAAAAAGTTGAAAATTCCTGAACTATACCGTAGCCGGTACGGGCGGTAGGTTTCGCCCTTGAACAACCGCTTCACGTTGTTACGCTTGCGTATCCAACTTTAAAACACCGCGAAGGCGAATAAGGCAAAGAAGAATACGTTAAAACTGAACTTTTGCAAATTTTATAATTATTTGTATTAAAATGGGTTATAACAAAATTTATTAACTTTGTTATATTTTGACACAAAAATATTTTTTGTGTCTATGTTATGAAACCC
>JAIRWK010000210.1 GCA_031268995.1 Planctomycetaceae bacterium | reverse complement strand
GGTTGAATTGCTCATTATACTCAAGCTGTTTTGAAATTCCTGAAGCTGATAACAACGTGAAGCGGTTGTTCGAGGGCGAAGCCTACCGCCAATACCGGCTTCGGTATATGCGTTGGTTATACTCATCGCGCTATGAAATTCAGTTTTTATTTTTTTTGACAGGATTTACAGGATAGCAGGATAGACAGGATTTTTTTATTATATCCTGACAATCCTGTACATCCTGTTATCCTGTCTTAAAAAGATAAATTTCATAGCAGCTTTGGTATACTCATGCGTAACATGAGACAGTAATTTATTCCACTGTTCGTCCTTATTTGCTTAATGTTTGTATTATTGATAGGGATTTTTCAAAAGAGCCTATCGCAAGTACAGCATTTGCGGTACTTAATCCTAATAATGAAGTTTATAACAAGTATCTATATCATATTTTACGAAGTCCTTTTTTCTTGGATTATGTAAATAGCGTGATGATCGGTGTTGCTTATCCTGCTGTAAACGATGCAATACTCTATAATAGTGTAATTCCTCTTCCCTCTCTTTCGGAACAAAAGCGTATTGTCGCAAAGATTGAGAAGTTACTGGGACAAGTGGAAAAATTGCGGATTGACAAATAATGTTCGCCAAAATACTTTGTTTTCTTAGCTTTGGTCTAATGATAGCAACGTACAGAAATGTAGCATGTTAAGTCTTGTTATTGGAATCTTAATGGGCGTTTTCTGTGATCTTTTTTAAGGCGGAGTAGGGACCTATGTTTCTTGTTTTTTCAACTATTTCTGTGATGAATTTTTGGAATTTTGCTCCTTCGGCGGCGGAAATCCACGAAAAATGAACCCGCTCAACATCAATACCAATCGTATTTAATAACTCACGAAACATAATCCAACGACGACGCGCATGGAAATTGCCACTCGTGTAATGACAATCGCCCGGATGACAACCACTAACCAAAACAGAATCCGCACCATTTTCAAACGCCTTGATTATCAAATTAAAATCTATCCGACCCGTACACGGCAACCTTATTATCCGTAAATTCGCTGGATACTCCAGCCGACTCGTACCCGCAAGATCAGCACCAAGATACGTACACCAATTGCAAACAAACGCTACCACTCTCGGCTCAAAACGCTCACTAACTGATTCTGTTGACATTATTTTATTTATTTGTTTTTTATTTTACTTTGATCTTTTTGCCCGATGTTTTTTGAAAGGGCAATAGGGACATTGGGGACATAATGGACGAGGTAACGGTTTACTCGACATCATTAAGGGAGGTTCTAAAACCACCTGTAACGGAAGCGTCCCGCTTCCGATTTCGGCAGCGGGGACGCTACCGTTACAGGACTAAAATGAGTTTTTAGAACTTCCTTAATGTGTTATACCGAAGCCTACCGCCTAATTGGGCTACGGTGTAAAAATTGCGGGACAGGGATTCGAACCCCGACTAAATGGTTCAGAGCCATTCGTGCTACCTTTACACCATCCCGCAAACAAAATATACAAAAGGGCGGTTCTTGGAAAGTTCTCTTCAGTATAAGTTGTAATTAAACAACGTCAAGTTGGGGGGATTACGACAAATTTCTCCACATTACTATATGCTCAAGCTACTTTAAAATTTATTGAGCTGAACACATAACCGCAACAACTTGAAGCGGTTATTCAAAGACGAAGCCTACGGTATAATTCAATTCTTTATACTCAAGCTGTTTTAAAATTCCTGAATCTGCGATAAACCTGCAACGCAGAGCGTTAGGCAAACGCAACAACGTGAAGCGGTTGTTCAAGGGCGAAGCCTATCGCCCTACCGGCTACGGTATAATCCCTTCCTTATGTAGTAAAAAATATATTCTTGTGCAATTCCGGCGTATTTGCCGAATCTTGCGGCGTTGAGGTTGTTGTCGTAGTATTTTGCTGCTCTTGCTATCCATGTATCAATTGGGAACGCATCCAACTTGCCGAAACCAAAAAGTAAAACACAATTCGCAACCTTTGGTCCCACTCCGCGAAGTTGCAATAATTTTTCCCGCGCTTCATCTGTCGCCAACATTTTGAGCTCGTCCAATTTTATCTTGCCCTCAACTACCGCACCCGCCGCCGAAATCAAATACTCCGAACGATAACCCAATCCCGCTTGACGTAAATTAGGTTCGCGCAACTCCGCAATTACTGCCGCCGACGGAAATGAATAAAATTCAAAACCGCCAAACTCAATCCGCTCGCCAAATAAAGAACAAATTTTGTAAATACTTGAACTAATTTTTGGGATATTATTGTTCTGCGAAATGATATAAGAACCAAGCATCTCCCATGCGTCTTGACGAAGAACTCGTAACCCATGTCCGTATTCAATTGCTGTTTGCGTAAACGGGTGCGGGTCGAATTGCGATAAAATCTCATCGTAATCACGCCCCAAATCAAAATAATCCCGCCAAAACTCAACCGTACCTCGCCCCCTAACCCAAATCGAATCACCATCACGCCAAACAAAAGCAGGAAAACCACAAACAATCCCTTGATAAAATTCCGTAATTTTACCGCCGTTAGTATTAGTATTTGGGCAAATATCAGAGCCGATAGATTTAGTTCCGGTTTCGTGTTGAGTCAACAAATCAAAATTACCACGTTGCCAACGAAAACATTGACCGCACTCAAACGTCGCCTCAAGAGATATTCCGTAGCCGGTACGGACAACAGGTTTCGTTTTCAAACCGTTTTGAGATGCCGTGTTCGCGTGTAATTCCGCCGCTGTTCCAATACACGACTCAAATACTAGTCGATCAGCAGAATCGATTTCGGTATTGTGCGTTTGGGCGGAATTATTTTTGACCGATTTTTTTATTGGTGAATTCATGGCAACGCTATTCGACTGGTATAAGGGATTTTATTTAGGGTTTAGATGTAATAGCTATTTGTTTCTTGTTCGTGGGTTTTGTCAAGAATATCTTGCAATGTGATGTTGCCCAAATAATCTGTTATTACTTTTTTTAATCCATCGCAAATGCAACTGAAAACCACATCTGAATATTGTTTATTTTTTACGCCTTTGTTGTTGACTCCGCGCAACTCGACGGACGAAATACTGTTCTCCGTAATACTCAAAACATAACCGACCGTGTATTTGTCCGGCGATTTGGCAAGTTTATAACCGCCTTGCGAGCCGCGATTAGTTAGAAGCAAACCGGCGTGATTGAGATGCGACGCAATTTGCTCCAGATATTTTTTGGAAATACCTTGTCGATCAGCAATATCACGCAACGCAACAAAACCATCACCGCAATGCTCCGCCAAATCAAGCATCATTTGCAAAGAGTATAATCCCCTGGCCGATATTTTCATGGATTCGTTTCAGGTTTTATGTATTTTTATTTCGGCTACGGTATAGCTTTGCTTGTACTCGCAACGGGAGACCTTGAATTCTTAGGAATCCTGTTGCGTCGTCTTGGTTGTATGCGTCGCTGCCTTCCATTGTTGCAACACCTTCGTCATAGAGACTATTCTCACTTGATCGGCTGACGACAACAATATTGCCCTTATAAAGTTCCAGAGTAACTTCGCCGGTAACGGTTTTTTGGGCTTCGCGAATAAAAGCAAGCAATGCCGCCATCTTGGCATGATACCAAAAACCATAATAAACCATCTCCGCAACCTCCGGCGAAAGCCGATCCCGTAAATGCGTAAGATCACGGTCAAGCGTCAATTGCTCCACATAACGATGCGCAGCATAAAGTAACGTCATTCCTGGTGCCTCATAAACCCCGCGACTCTTCATTCCCACAAACCGATTTTCAACCACGTCAATTATGCCTATTCCATTGCGACCGCCTATTTTGTTCAACTCCTTAACCACTCCGACTGCATTCAACTTTTCACCGTTTACCGTTACGGGCAAACCATTTGCAAAAGAGATAGTTGCCCTTTCCGGTTTGTCGGGGGCTTTTTGCGGCGTTACACACATCCCAAATTCAACCGAATCCAAACCGCAAACATCAAGCCGCTCAAGAATCCCAGCTTCATAACTTATGTGTAAACAGTTTTCATCACTGCTGTAAGGTTTTTGACGCGATGCTTTGATTGGGATATTTTTCGCCTCGCAATACTCGATCATTTCCGTCCTGCCCGCGAATTTTTCACGAAACACACCGTTACGCCAAGGCGCGATTATTTCAACATCAGGATTCAACATCTCCGCTGCAAGTTGAAATCGGCATTGATCATTCCCCTTGCCCGTCGCACCATGCGCAAACGCAGACGCTCCAACCTCAGACGCAATCCGTAAACATTCCTTCGATATTATCGGTCTTGCAATTGAAGTCCCAAGAAGATAGACGCTCTCGTATTTCGCTTGAAATTGCAGTACCGGAAAAGCAAAATCACGGCACATTTCATCTTGAACGTCAACTATTCTCGCAGTTGCCGCGCCGATTTTTTTTGCCTTTTCAAGTATTGCCTCGCGATCTTCGCAAGGTTGACCAAGATCAACATAAACCGCATGAACATCATAACCTTGCTCAATAAGCCAACCCAAGATCACAGATGTATCCAATCCGCCGGAATACGCCAACACACAACTTTTTTTCATTTTCTCTCCCGCCAAAATTATGTTTATATTGACCAGTATGACCCACACATACCAGCTTCAGTAAAATGTACAAGAAACTTCCAAAGCTTTTTTACCACAAAAGCGACAAAAGTATTTTACTTATATCGTAGCCGGTAAGGCGATAGGCTTCGCCCCCTGAACAACCGCTTCACGTTGTTGCGCTTGCGTGTTCAACTTCAGGAATTTTAAAGTAGCTTCAGTATGATCTTTTGTCGCCTTCTTCGCCTTGTTACTTTGGAGAGCCGAAACATGGTGCCTCGCGATCAATTCTTTTCATTAAGCTCCGCAGAACACGCCCATGACCGATTTCATAGAAGATTTCAAAACCTTGAGCCAAAAGATACCGCATCGAATCCTCCCACAAGACCGGACTCACAATTTGTTTGATTAGCAACTGCCTTATTTCGTCGGGATCGGTGTGTGGCTTGGCATCGACGTTGCTTATTACCGGAAATTCCGGCTCTTTAATCTCGACTTTGTTCAATGCTTCAACCAATCTCGCGACAGCAGGTTGCATCAACGACGTATGAAACGCACCGGAAACCGCAAGCGGAATAGCTTGGAATTTTTTCTTTGACGCAAGTTCCGCAATTCTCTCGCAAGCATCAAGCGAACCAGACACGACAATATTACCCGGACAGAGAATATTTGCTACTTGCAGAACGCCATCGCCTCGATTTTCGTCGCATAGTTTCTCGACTTCCTCTAAACTTTTGCCCAATATGCTAACCATACCGCCTGGTGCAGCGTCCGATGCTTCTTGCATTGCTATTGCACGTTGCTTCACGAGCGAGACCCCATCCGAAAAACTTAACGCACCCGCAAAAGTCAACGCCGTGTACTCGCCAAGACTTAACCCCGCCGCAGCCGTACACCATCTAACCATTTCCGTTCTGCGAACCCGCAAATACTCAATCGCCGCCAAACTGTAAGTAAATATCGCAGGTTGACTGATTTCAGTTGAACTAATTTGCTCTTCCGAACCATTTGTACACATTTCTTCCAGATTGTACCCAAGCGTCCAACTGGCACGGCGAAACATGTACGCTGTCGGCGAAAATTCTTTAATTAGAGCTTTCGCCATACCAACCGTTTGCGTCCCTTGACCGGGAAACAACAATGCAATTTTCGGTAACATTTTATTGAATTATTGAATTATTGTTTATGTCGAAGCCGGTATTGATGGCAGGCTTCGCATTTGAACGAGGGAAATTTCTATATCATAGCCAGTAAGGCGATAGGCTTCGCCCTTGAACAACCGCTTCACGTTGTTGCGTTTGCGTGTTCTACTTAAGGAATTCTAAAGTAGCTTCAGTATGTAAAACCTGAGTGCATATTGTAGCTGGTATAATTCATTCCAACTCATGCCCCTTGCTCTCTCTTTTTCACTTTTGGTTCCATGACTTTGCGATCCATGTATGCACCGCATTTGGGGCAAATCACGTGTGTCATGATTGCTGTTGCACATTCTTTGCAAAGAGTGGTTTGCACTGTCGGTTTGTGATCGTGCGATCTACGTGAACCCGTTCGGGCATTGCTATGTTTTCTTTTAGGGACTGCCATTTAAAACACCTATTTGACTGATTTATAATCTGTTTATGCTCAAGCTACTTTAAAATTTAAGGAGCCGAACACGCGAGCGTAACAACGTGAAGCGACTGTTCATGGGCGAAGCCCACCGCCCATACCGGCTTCGGTAACCAACTGGAACATGAACAGGCACACCAGATCGGCGCACCAAAATCGGTTTCGTTATGATTCGTGCGGGTTGCCAAAATTTCAAGCGTGAGCAACTTGAAACCGCCCACACCCAAACCAAGTTGCCAAATGTTACAACGATTTCCGAAACTGTCAATAGGCGGTTTGCGGGACGAAGAAAAACATTCAACCATTTTAGGGAGAGATTAGCTGGTATTCTTTCGCCGGATTGTTATACTGTTGCGGTCAAATTTGGGAGGCGTTAAGGGATCGCCCCAAAATAATTTTCCCAAAACAAAAAAGTGGCAAGTGGTGAAAGCCTATTAGAAAACCGGATGTGTGCTAGCATAAAGCCACCCCCAGCCCCTTAACTTTAGGGCATTAATGGTAATTTTATTTCAAGGCGATGCCTAAAAATTAATTTTATTCGAATTCGGTCGATTTCTATCGACTTAAAATCGACCGAATTTGAAATAATTTATTTTTGGCAATTTTGGGCAAAGTCCTATAACGGTAGCGTCCCCGCTGCCACAATCGGGAGCGGGACGCTCCCGTTACAGTTGGTTTTTAGAACCGCCCGCACCGGCTGCAAAAAATATCATGTACATTATCGGAACAGACGAAGCAGGTTATGGACCAAATTTAGGACCGTTAGTAATAACGGCAACTCTTTGGAAAATGCCGAGTTTTGATTTTTCATCCGTTATTTTGTCGGCGAAGGTTGCCGGAGTGGATATTGGCGATTCGAAGCAACTTTATCATTCCGGCGGTTCGCTTTTGAAACTATCTAAGGGCGTGTTGTCTGCGCTTGCGTCTATTGACATCTTGCCGCAAACCGATACGAAGTTGTTTAATGTAGTCGGCAAAATTTCGCAATTACCCTTCATGTTTGTTGACAATGAATTTTCGTTACAAAAATTATGCTCAAGTAATTTGAAAAATTCTGAAGCGAAACCAATTTCAGATTCGCACAAAATTTTTCCCAATAAAGAACTCCAAATTGTTCGATCTCGTATTATTTTTCCGGCGGAATATAACGCAATGCTTGACGAATTCGGGTCGAAGGGTGAGTTGTTATCGAATGTTACGCTTGGGCTAGTTGTAGAGTTGATTGAGGAATTGGGCAATAATTTATGTGAGCAGGTTTTGGTACTTTGTGATAAACATGGCGGGCGGAATTGTTATGTTGATCTTTTGTCGGGATATTTTTGTGATGAGTTGATAGGGGTCAAAGAGCAATCGCGCAAGATTAGTGTTTACAATTTGTGCGGAATCGAATTTAGATTTATTGCCAAAGGCGAATCACAAATTCCGATTGCGTTGTCTTCAATGTTTTCAAAATACATCCGAGAGCTTTTGATGCAACGCTTCAACTCATTTTGGAAATCACATCTCCCAAACATAAAACCAACCGCCGGTTATCCCGAAGACGCAAAACGTTTTATTGCGGAAATCGCAGATATTTTGTCCGATTTAAAAATAGACAAAAATGAAATCTGGAGATTAAAATAAAGTGAACGTTCACGGATTTTTTGCATGAATTTTTTTACCACAAAAGCGACGAAGTCGCACGAAGGTTTTTAAATATTCTTCTTCGCCTTCCTCGCCCTTGTGGTATTTATACCGTAGCCGGTAGGGCGATAGGCTTCGCCCTTGAACAACCGTGTCGCGTTGTTGCGCTTGCGTGTTCAGCTTCAGGAATTTTAAAACAGCTTGAGTTTACCTTTTGGAAATGTAACAGTTATTCATCTTGGAGGGCTTTGTAACCTTCCTCTCCAGTTCTTACTTTGACAACATTTTCTACGTCGTATATGAAAATTTTGCCGTCGCCGATATTGCCAGTGTAAAGGATTTTCTTTGCAATCTCAATTACCAGCTCAACCGGTATCTTGCACACCACAATCTCAACTCGCACCTTTGGCAACAATTGAATATCAACTTGTACACCTCTATAAAATTCACTGCCTCCTTTTTGCATTCCGCAACCCATTACTTGCGTTACCGTCATGCCGGTAATATCAATTGCCGATAATCCGGCTTTGAGTTCGTCGAATTTATTTTGTCGGCAAACGATTTCGATCTTAGTAAATTTCGGATGCCCTGCCTCCGCCGATTTATCCGTAACAACTTTAGTCAATGGATACTCAACTTTGACAGCTTGCGAAATCGGGACATTGCCTTCAGTATGCGCGGTAATTCCGTGAAGTTGGTCTGTAATATTGAAGTCAGCGTAAGCACTCGCCAAGCCATGCTCGGAAATATCAAGCCCTTCGATCTCGTTGACCGGCGAAACCCGTAAACCAACCACACGCTTCAATACTCCGAAAATTATCACCATTGTTATCGCAACCCACGCCGCAACAGAAATAATTCCAATGATTTGTGTTGTCAAAAGCGAAAGACCGCCGCCATAAAATAATCCGGCGAAATCCTTGTTGATACTCGGATCAGCAAGCAACCCAACACTCAACGTGCCAACAACTCCACAAACACCATGAACTGCAACCGCCCCAACCGGATCATCCACGTGAAGTATCTTGTCAATAAACTCAATTGCAACAACCAGAGCAATCGAAGCCAACAAACCAACAATCACCGCACCCACCGGACTAACGACATCACAACCCGCAGTTATCCCAACAAGACCGCCCAACGCACCATTTAACGTCATTGAAACATCCGGTTTGCCGTAGCGTAACCAAGTTATGATCATTGTAAACACTACTCCAGAAGCCGCTGACAGATTTGTTGTTACAAAAATTCTGCCAATTGAGGTCAATACATTATCGCCCGTTGCGCTAACCGTTGAACAACCATTGAACCCAAACCAACCAAACCACAAAATGAAAACACCTAAACAACCAAGCGCAATGTTACTGCCGAGAATTGCTCGCGGTTTGCCGTCTTTTGTGTATTTGCCGATACGCGGACCGAGAAACGCCGCCCCAATCAATGCCGATAAACCGCCAACCATGTGAACAACGGTTGAACCCGCAAAATCATGAAAACCCGCCGCAGATAAATAACCGTTTTCAGCTAACACGCTCTTGGCTAACCAACCATCACCCGACAACCAACCGCCGCCCCAAACCCAATGTCCTGAAATTGGATAAACAAACGCCGATAACAAAATACAATAAATACAATACGTTCCAAATTTTGTCCGTTCTGCCATTGCGCCGGAAACAATTGATGCTGATGTTGCGCAAAATACTGTCTGGAATATCAAGAACACTACACCCGGATAAGTACCGGAAACATAAACATTACTGATTGCCCCTGCCGAACATAAATCTATCCCGCCAAAATAAGGCGAAACCGTTTCACTGCTGGTATCAAAACTAGGGGCAAACATAATCCCAAAACCGATCAAAGTGAAAAATAATGTACCGAGCGCAAATGTCAATGTATTTTTCATTGCGATATTGCCCGTATTTTTTGCCCGTGTAAATCCAGCCTCAACCATTGTAAAACCCGGATGCATAAAGAATACCATTGCCGCGCCGAGTAATACCCAAATGGTATCCACTGAAACAAATTTGTTTGCCGCTTCCGCGACAGCCGCCGTTAATGCTTCACCGTCTCCAAATAATATTGGAATTGATTCAATTGACATTTTATGTTTTCTCCTCTCTCGCTATATCCAATTTTTGTTCATCAAAACCGGCTTTGGCATACAATGAAAAATTTTGCCTACACTGATTTATGATATTGCCATACTTCAGGTCAAACCGTATGACCTAAACACTTCGCAATAACAGGGCATTTTCCATGCCATTGAGACAATATGTCAGAATCATATTTTGTAACTAATTGCCGGAACAGATATTATATTGGGCAAGAAATTTATCAGATATAATTTTTTTGCAGAACTATCACAAAAAAACATTACAAAATTGTAATAGCAAAAAATAAGAACGACAAAAAAGTAATCACAAAATGAAATATTTTTCTAACACGAAAGGCACGAAAAAAACAAAAAGCACGAAAAGTTTCTTTTAAATTCCCCTTTTCGTGTTAAAATTTAAAAAGACAAGGTAATCGTTTGCGCAACGTTATTATACTCAAGCTGTTTTAAAATTCTTGAAGCTGAACACGCAAGCGCAACAACGAGAAGCGGTTGTTCAGGGGCGAAGCCTATCGCCTTATCGGCTACGGTATAAAGAAGTTTGCAAAAAAATTCGCCTAGAATTTTAGGTTTTCACGGGGGGATTGGATTTCTGAATTTAGTTCTTTGATTCGATTCTCGTCTTCGGTATTCCACGTTTCAGGTAAAATAACCGAAAAGACTGCATACAAATCACCAATACGACTGCTTTTCGTTTTTTCTGAATTCGCCGGAACGCCGTAGCCTTTGACTCGCAATTTTTTTCCGCTACTTGAACCTTTGGGAATTTTTATTGAGATAGTTCCTTTAGGAGTTGGGATGTCGGCGTTGCCGCCGAATACGGCTTCCTTCAAAGTTATCGGTACTGTAACGTACAAATCTTGCCCATCCCTTTTGAAACAAACATGCTCCTCAACCTTGACCGTCAAAATTAAATTTCCAGCTTTACCGCCGTTTTGACCGGATTTTCCGAAGCCTTGTATTCTGATTTTTTTTCCGTTTTCCGTGCCAGCTTGGATAGTGATGCTTATTGTTTCTTCCTTCGCTGAATTTGGATTGCGTACCTTTTTGTCAACCTTGCCCCCATTTATTGAAACCGAAAAAGGAATAGATAAATCACCTTCGATATCGTCCCCAATCTTTGCCCGCCGTTGTTGACGCACGCCCGAACCTTCATCGGCATTCATGCCTCTTGTGAACATGTTGATCAGATCGTCGAGACCGCCCACACCCGCGCTGCGAGACGGATTGCTCGCACCGAATGACCATTGGAACGGACCTTGCCCGCCTCCCGCACCCATCTGATCCGGCGAAACACCAAACTGATCATAAATACGACGCTTCTCTGGATTCCCAACTATATCGTATGCCTCTTGTATTTTTTGAAACTTTTCCCGTGAACCTTTGGGATCGCTTTGGTTCATGTCGGGATGATATTTTCTCGCAAGTTTCCGATACGAAGATTGGATTTCCTCTTGTGTCGCGTCCTTTGAAACCTCAAGTATTTTATAATAATCTGAAGTCATTTTTCGTCTTTCCTATACCCAAACCTGCCGATGATGTCGGCTACGGTAATTTTTTCAAAAAACTTCTTTTAATTGGGTTTAATATTTGCTCTGTAATATTTGCCGTATCCGAAGCGAGAGTTGCGATACGTCCGGCAAGTATTGAATGAAATCCCGATGCTGGCAGCGCAACAATAAGTCCTTCAACTGTTGTTACGAGGGCAAGATAAATTCCTTGAGCCAAGTCTGTTGGTTTTGCCGCGCCGCCGGATTCGGCTAGTTGTTGAAATGCGATAATCATACCAACAACCGTACCAAGTAAACCAAGCATCGGCGCAATATTGCCAATTACATTTAGGTATTCAATTTTTCTGTAAAGTTTGGAGGCTTCCTTCTCCAACGCATCTTCCGCTCCCCTCTCAACCTCGTCCCAGCCAAACTCAAACTCCTTCATCCCCGCAACCAAAACCTTAGCCAATAAACTTGAATTTTCTTGACAAGATTGAATTGCCGCGCCCAATTGTCCTTGTGATAGTTGCTGAGTGATATTGTCCGACAAATCTCTTGGAATCAACACGCCGCGCCGCGCCGTAAGCAAAAACTCAATCACTATCGCAACCGCAACAAACGAAAGAAAAATAATAATATAACCAATAACTCCGCTCGCCTGCAAAAGACCAAAAAAAGTTATATGCTCCACCACCAACGGATTGGCAACACTATTATTTTCGCCGCCGTTGTTATTATTATTTGGGTCAACTTTTATTTCGTCGCCTTGACTATTCTCCGCCGCCGCCTCAATCCCAAAACCAACCAAACCCGTTGCCGCAAAATAAACCAATAAAACCGTAACAACAATAAATAATCTTCGTAACATGTCAACGAATCCTTTCTCAATCATACTGAAGCCACTTCAAATTTCCCGAAACTGAACACGCGATTATAGCAACATCTGTATTGGTCTCGGAGAATTTCTAAAAATCGACTGAATTCGAAATAATTTGTTTTTGGCAAATAGTATTTTTAGAAATTCCCTAAACCGATAAGCGATGTCAGTATTTGCGTCTTTAATAGCACTGGTCGGATTTTTCAATTTCCTTTATGCCTTTATTTTTTTTTCATTGTAAAGAATAAAGGCATAAAGACGCAAATAATAAACATTCAAGGTTACTGTTCAAAAAAATATAGGTTTTTGGATGTTTCCTTTGTTGATATATATTTAAAAATCTTTCAATCTGGTGTCCAAAGTTTTGAGGTTGTTTGTTGTGGCGGTTGTTGTGAGTTGTCTGGAGTCCACAAACCTGGTGGAATTTGGGGTGTTGGGTCTGTTTGTGCAGTTCCTTCGCCTGCGAATTCTTGTCCTCCCGAAACCGATTCGCCGTCCGGTTGCAATATGCCGAATTTGTACAATAACGGAATAAACACGCTCATTACTTCTTCGTCATCTTTATATTTTTCAATAACATATTTTACTGAGTCTTGGCATCGTTGAGTCTGGCGTTGTGCCACTAGTATGGGAATTTCGCGCATGTACCATTCGGCATCGAGCAGATTATTTGCCACCGATTCGGCTTTTGCTTTTTCGATTAAATCCAACATAACGCTGAATGCGCCTCTTCTCATATAAGCATCCGCCAAAACACGATAAGCATAAGCTCGGCTTCCTATTTCAATCTCATTGCCCGTTTGCTCGCGTGCCAATACTTCCTTCGCAAAATTGACCATGCTACCAGCATCATAAAACAAAGCCGTATTTCGAGAACCTTCAACAAGCGCAACGTATGATATTGTTTTGGGATCGAACCTGTACCAACGCCACATCGGTTGACGAATCATAAACAGCAATTGTTCATCATCTGTTTCGCCTTGAATTGCTATCTTCTCTAACAACGGGTAGCCTAGAATTTGACGTAAATGATTCGACACACTAAACGTTATCTCGTCAACTTTGTCAAGAAAAAACAATTCAAAATGCTTCAACAAACCAAGCACCCTGATTTTGTAAGCCGGTTCTTTCGCCGCCACTACTGGCGTTTTGTTTCCGAGTGATTCGAATGTTGTATTTAGAAACTTCGGGATGTAAACATTTATGACATGTTGCTCGAATATTTTTGCCAATAATTCTCTAGTCAATCGCGACGTTTGCCACTCATTAGCATCAACAAGTCGCGGGAGAGTTTGACCTGTGCGGGTTGTATATCCGGCGTTTGAAGTTATTGCCATATCCGTAATCAGCAGGTTGCCAAGTACTTGTTTTAGGGCGTTTTCAAATAATTCCTTTTCGTCTTCCGCCACTTCATTAAATACAATTCTCGCGTCTCGATCTGTTTCTTTGCCGTACAGCGTACAGATCGCGAACTGTGAGGGCATGGTGTCAATGTTTATTTCGGTATCGGGCAAAAGGGCGGGACGATTCAAAAATCTGAACGCTCCTTTGGGCGGTACTATACCGCGTCGAGTAAATTCTTCTAACGTAAATTTTAAGGAAACAAAAAACGGTGAAGAAAGTAATTTTTCCAATGCAGCATTTGCGTCGGTGATTTTGTACGAGATGGTCAAAATGCTTTGGGGTTCGCCGAGCAAGTCAGGATCAAAAGTGAGTCTCAACGCCTCTGCTTCCGCTGCTTCTTCGGCGGGCAAATTTGGAATAGCCGCATAAGACTTGAGGGTATCGCAAGCCGATTGAGTATCCTGCAACCAATATTGAAGTACAGCTACGTTGCGCAAAGAAGCCGCCCATTTGTCGGAATGTTTTGATACGGAGATGAGCAATTTGAGTGCTTCATTCCAACGCAATTGCGCAATCAAATTGAACGCTTTTTCAAATTCTTCTTTGGCAGGAAAATCGTCAGGACAAAAGCAATCCATTGAAAGCGCGCGAAGTATTATAGGATATGTATGTGAAGCAACTATGGATCGCATTACGTCTGTGGCTTTGTGGCAAACTGCGTCATAATTCATTAGGCAGAACGCGAGAGGAAGTGCCATTTCTTCGCAATCTCGCTTTAGCAGACAATTTGCTAACTCGCAAGCCGTTCTTTGTATATAAACGTGATTGATACCGTTTTGAGTTTCGCAATATTGAATGAGTGTCTTGAATGCTTCTTTGACGTTGCCGCAAATCGCATTTACCAAAACATACTCACCGACAGCGTATGGCGATTTAGGTTCTTTGTTGAGACCTTTACTTGCGGCATCAAGAGCTGTACCTTGACTTCCGGTACCGCAAACCGTGATTGTTTGCAAAACTATTATTTCGGGATACTCTCGATATTTCCGGTAAAGTTCGGCTATTTTATGCAACGCAACATCAAATTTCCGCGTCTCAATTAACTTAGTTATTGCGACAATTTCGTATTGGAGTTGTTCTTCAATTTGGGCGGTTTGATTTTTTTGTACTTTTTGTTGTGTGTTCTGGGACATTTGTTTTGGGGTTAAGTTTGGTCAAGTTATACTAAAGGGCGGCTCTATGCTCAAGCTATTTTAAAATTCCTGAAGCTGGACACGCAAGCGCAACAACATGAAACGATTGCTCAAGGGCGAAGCCTATCGCCCTACCGGCTACGGTATAAACACTCGCCACTTGTCGCTTTTGGGCTTTGGGAAAATCATTTTTGGGCGATACCTAAGGTATCCAAATGCACTAGGTCGCGAAGTATAGCATAACTAATCTACAGACACTAGGGGGGGCAATTTTTGTACGGTGGAAGCCTATCGTTTATGTCGGCTTCGGTATCGGCAGTGCTTGCGGTAGGGTTAAAATCTGATATACTTCCGCACCGTTTGTTTGCTTAATGTTGGTATTGAATGGTACTGGCGAAGCAACGTAAATAATAAACACGCTTGTACAGAACGCACCGTAAATATGGAAGTTTTAAAATGATCCTTCTTCGCCCTCCTCGCCTTTGTGGTGTTTATTTTTCGCGGATACGTAAAGTACAGAAAATTGCGTGAACGATTACAATTTTATTATGGAATAATTTATGCCAAGTTATGAATATAGATGTGATGCTTGTGAACATGAGTTTGAGGAGTTTCAAGGTATCAAGGATGCTCCGCTTAAAAAGTGTCCGCAGTGCAAGAAAAATAAATTGAGGCGATTGATTAGTGGTGGTGCGGCGATTGTGTTTAAGGGTTCGGGATTTTACCAAACTGATTACCGAAGCGAAGCCTACAAAAATTCCGCCAAAGCCGACTCAACCGACAAAAATAAAAACACCAACACAAACTCCCAACCATCACCCGCCCCCGCAACTCAAGTCGCAAAACATTCAACTCCCACAGAAAGCAGCACAAAAAAAGAACCGCGAAAAAATGAATCCGCAAAAACCAAAGAGTAATGCCGATTACGGTACGTGAATAATTTTAACACAAAAGGCACGAAAATTGAAAAGGGTAGGTTTTTGGAAGTTCTCGTAAATGAGTCGAATTGATCAGGTTATCATTGAAGTTCAGGTTGTTCGGGGTGGTAATTGTACTGCTGAAGTTGCGGCGGCAACCGATGGGGTACGCAATGCTGATGTGCGTGAGGTTGTCGAGTGGTTTTCCGGTGGCGGCTCACAAACTTGTATTCAATTTGATCGTGAAAATATTTTTTTTCATCCGTTGCCTTATGGGGATTTTGCGATTGGCGTTATCAATTTTTCGGATGATGGTATACCGAAGCCGGTATGGGCGGTAGGCATCGCCCTTGAACAACCGCTTCGCGATGCTGCGCTTGCGTGTTCAGCTTCAGGAATTTTAAAACAGCTTGAGTATACATGTTCCGGTATATCATTTTTTGTCCGTGTGTTTATTATTTCGCCAAGTGTTTTTTTGCAATATGCGAATAATCCGGTTGCGGTTTATGAGAGTTTGCTGCGTGGTCATTATGTTACGGAAGTTACCGAACCGTTGGACAAATTAAATCCGATAACGGTTTTGCCGGAACAAAAAATCTGTGATGTGGAGATTTTGAGGAGGCTTGTAACGGAGGCGGGATCAGTTGCGATTTCGCGGCTTTTTCAATCTTTGCTCGATTCTGTTTGTACAATATTTCGTCCTTATAATTCAATGTCGTCGTTGTTTATTTTGGACGGTATATTTAATTTGTTACCGATTAGATTTCGTTCTGGTTTAACTTTTTCGACCGAGCTTTTTTTGTCGCCAGTCAATCCTTTGCAAGCGGTTGGTTTTTGTGGTGAGTCTGATTTGGCGGTCAAGTTGGCGGAGGAGTCAGGTGCGTTGTTGATTGATTTTGAGCGGTTTGATCGTTACCAGAATCCGCCGCAAAATGTGTGTCTTGGGCAATGGTCGAAGTTGGTATTACAAATTTTATCGGACGGGGATTTTGCGTTTTGGCAATATCAAATCGAGGCGGATGCGGAGTCGTGTGATGATATGGACGAGTTTGTCAACTGGCAAGACCTTAACGATTTGGCGATTATCTGGCAACGCCGCCGTCCCAAAAAGCCGATAGTACAAACGGCTTGTGCAAGTAAAACCGGAGAATCTGCGGAAAGAGGAATTGAGCAAAGTATGACGGCGGTCGAAATGTTATTAGCGGAAGTCAAAGGAAAACCCGCCAGTTGACAATATCCTTGTAAAAAATTAGTAACTATTCAGTCGACAGAATTTTTATCAACCACAAAGAACACAGATTTCACAGATTTCACAGAGGTGAATTTTAAATACGAAAATATACAAAAGAGTTGAAAATGAAATTTTCGTCTATTTCATATTCAAAAAATTTATCTCTGTGAACTCTGTGCTCTCTGTGGTTATTTAAAAGCAACTGAATAGTTACAAAAATTATTCGTTAAAGAAATCGCCGTAGGGAATTTCTAAAAATTGATTTTATTCGAATTCGGTCGATTTACATCGACTGCCAATCGACCGACTTTGAAATAATTTGTTTTCGGCAATTTTTGGCAAATAGTATTTGTAGAAATTCCCCGTACAGATTCCGGTGTATTCACATTTCCCCAATATTTATTTCTTACCAATGTTTAATTCTCGCCGTCGTCGTCTCAATCCTAAAGTAGTTGAAACTGGTGTTTCTAATGGGCATTGGCTTACATCTTTTTTGAATTATATTTCGAGCGAGGTGCATCTTTCGGACAACACACTGGCGGCGTATCGTCGGGATTTGAAGCGTTTTTTTTTGTGGCTTGGTGATCGTCCGATTGATTGTTTGAATATAGTGTTGCTTGAGGATTATGTTGAGTGGCTTTACAATCAGATGTTATCGCCGGCAACGTTATCGCGTCATTTAGTTTCGTTGCGTGTATTTTTTAAGTATCTTCAACTTGACGGCTTTATCAAGGACAATGTTGCGGAGTTGTTGGATGGGCAACGTTTAGGCGAGCGGATGCCGCATATTTTGACGGTTGGTCAAATAGACGATCTTCTTGTCGCGCCGCAACCGAAGACGGACAAACTTTGGTTGCGGGACAGGGCGATACTTGAATTTTTTTATGCGACGGGTTGTCGTGTTTCGGAGTTGACTAATTTACGGTTAGTTGATGTACATTGTGAAGAGGGGTATTGTTTGGTTACGGGCAAGGGGAATAAGCAACGGTTTGTGCCGCTTGGCGGTTGTGCGGTGAATGCGTTTAATTGTTGGATGGGTGAGGAGCGGCAAGGTGTGTTGGAGCGGGTTTTGAGGGTACGTGGTTTTGAGGGGGATGCTAGTGAGACGGTTTTTCTTTCGTACAGAGGGCAAAAGATCAGACGCGAAGCAATGTGGGAGTTGATAAAAAAGTATGCGATACGAATAGGTGCGTCGTCGGACATTAGTCCACACACAATGAGGCATAGTTTCGCAACACATTTACTTGCCGGCGGTGCGGATTTGAGGCAAGTACAGGAAATGCTCGGACATGCAAGTATCGTTACAACCCAAATTTACACACATGTTGACATGACACACCTAAAAGAAGTACACAAAAAATTCCACCCCAGAAGCCGCCAATAAAAAAACAGTTAATTATTGTACAAAAAAACATCTCACGAGTTTCCATTTGTTCTTTTTGTTCCTTTTTTTCAAAGTAATTTTAGAAACTAACTAGGAGTTAAAATTTTGGCAGATTTATCGGTGGTTTGTATTTATTGTGCGTCTAGTGCGATGGTTGATCGGGTTTATTTTGATGCGACGGAGTTGCTTTCGGGCGAGCTTGTTCGGGGCGGGGTTAGTGTGGTTTATGGTGGTGGTGCGATTGGGTTGATGGGCAAGTTAGCGGATTCGGTTTTGGGCAATGGCGGTAGGATTACGGGGGTTATTCCAAAATTTATGGATGATGTTGAGTGGTCTCACCAACGCCTAACCGAACTTATTTTCACTGAAACAATGCACCAGCGAAAAGCAAAATTGATTGAGAATGTTGATGCGATTATTGCGTTACCGGGTGGAACGGGGACATTGGAGGAGCTTTTTGAGGTGATAACATTGAAACGGCTTGGTTTATTTACGAAGCCGATAGCAATTCTCAACACGAATGATTATTACGCCCCGCTTAAAGAAATGCTCAACAAATGTGTTTCCGAGAATTTTATGAAAGCGAAACACCTTTCAATGTGGTCTTTTGTGGATCGACCGGAAGAGGTTTTACCTGCTCTAAAAAATGCCCAGAAGTGGAGCAAAGACGCAATAAATTTTGCGGTTGTACAATAAAAATAAACCACCGTAGGACACCCCTTGCGGTCGCCCCGTGTGAGATTGATTCTCGCATCAGGGCGACCGCATTTTAAATATCCTTTTTCGCCCTTGTGGTGTTTACTATACTGAAGCTACTTTAAAATTCCTGAAGCTGAACACGCAAGCACAACAACGTGAAGCGGTTGTTCAATGGCGAAGCCTATCGCACTACCGGCTACGGTGTGTTCTACGAGTTACCAATTTTCGGCGAGGATTTCGTACCATGCTTGTGGGTGTTTGCAAGCTGGGCAAATTGTTGGCGCAGTTGGTGATTCGCAGACGTAACCGCAATTTCGGCATCGCCAAATTACGCCAGAACGTTTGAACAAATCACCGGCTTTCAGGTGTTCGAGAAAACCACGATAGCGGCGTTCGTGTTGTTTTTCGGCGACGCTGATGGCTGTGAAAGTTTGGGCGACATCTTGGAAACCCTCTTCTTTGGCGATTTTCGCGAATTCTGGGTAGAGGGTTGTCCATTCTTCTTTTTCGCCGTTTGCGGCGGCGAGCAAATTTTCGGCGGTTGTCAGGATTACGCCGGCGGGGTAAACTGCTGTTATTTCAAGCGGTTCGCCGCCGTCAAGGTATTTGAAAAATTGTTTCGCGTGTACTTGTTCTTGTGCTGCGGTTTCGGTGAAGATGTGAGCGATATGTTCATAACCTTCGGCGGAAGCCTTAGACGCGAAGAATGTATATCTGTTGCGCGCTTGTGATTCACCGGCAAATGCTTTGAGCAAACTCTTTTCTGTTTGAGTTCCTTGAATTCGGGACATAATTAGGGTTACCTTTCTATTCAAATTTAGGGTTTATGGAAATAGCAATACCGAAACCGGTGTTACCGTACTTTGGGTTCTGATTCGTTGGGCATATCGTCTGGGACGGGGATAGTAACTTTTCCGGTTGCAGCCCATTCGGCACCGCGTAAAAAAGTTACAATGAACGCAACACTTTTGAGTTGTCCTGTGTCGTGTCCCAATGTCGTATGAAATATTCGTCCTTTGCCGTAGTCGATTGCCAGCAACATTGGCTCGTGTCTTTTGGTTGTATCTTTTGCGTAGGCAGTTGCGAGGATGGTAACATTCTCGGCGGGTCCTCGCATTCGGTCGTACAATTCGTCGTTAGAGTGTTTGAATTGTTTGGGCAAATTTTTCATTATCGGGTGTTCCGGCGTTTGGTTTGTGATAGTGAAAGCCCACTGTTTGCCATGATTGCCGCCTGAGCCTTTTGAATCATCGCGAATTATTTTGTCGTTATCGTCGATATACAAATAGGGTCCATCGCTTTCGTTTCTGCCCCCCCAACCTCCGATAGCGATCATTTTGTTGTATTCTTTCCAATCGCGAAACGCGTTATCCGCCGCGTGATAAATAACAAAACCGCGACCATCTTTGATATATTTTTCAAAAGCTGCCTTTGTTGCTTCCGACCAATTACCGCCTTTGTGGTTATTGAAATTCGAGACAACCAGATCAAATTTATCAAAAATGGGGCTGAATTCGTTACCAACGAGTTCTTTATCCAAATTTTTTGTTACGGCACTGACGTTGAAGTTATTCTTTTCTTTTTCTTTCGTGAGGGTAATAACGTCAACAGCGAACCGTCCAGAATCCTCCAGTATTTTTCGCAATACCGGCGTTGTTCCTTTCCAATTATGGTTATTATCGCCGTCGATAATCAATGTTTTTATCTTTGGCAATTGTTTCTCTGACACATTTTGCGCACTAAGATTCGCCGCAAAAGGCAATCCTGTTGCAAAAATAATCGCTACTAAAATTTTTTGTAATTTCATTTTTTTATGGGTTGTTTGTTAAAAGTTTTTTTGTACACCGAATCGGCTTCTGAATTGTCTATCCCAAAAGCGATTTCGTTTGTTGCCAGTATCGAAACACCGACGCACAACATTAATCGCGGTATTATATCGCACCGAAAAACAACAGCAACAGGGGGAGAATTGTCTCACGCAAGGGGAATTTCTAAAATTAATTTTATTCGAATTCGGTCGATTTATATCGACCGAAAATCGACTGAATTTGAAATAATTTATTATTCTTTAACACGTTCGATGTATTCACCTGTACGGGTATCAACTCTAATCAATTCACCTGCTTCTACGAAATTTGGTACTAATATTTCTGCGCCGGTATCGACTTTTGCGGGTTTTGTAACGTTTGTTGCGGTATTTCCGCGTACACCTGGTTCGGCGTATTCGACTTTTAGGACGACGTGGTTTGGCGGAGTTACTCCCAGCGGGCTATTGTCGTGCAACAGCATTTTGCAGAACATACCTTCTTTTAGGTATTTCCAAGCGTCATCTACAATATCGTTTGCGACTTCGTATTGTTCGTATGATGTATTATCCATGAATACGAATTTATCTTTTTCGCGGTAGAGGTATTGTGCGTCGATTTCTTCTATATCGGCGGTTTCCAATGTATCGCCGCTTTTGTATGTTCGGTCGAGTACTGTGCCGCGTGTCAAGTTACGCAATTTACATTTGTACAATGCTTGACCTTTACCTGGTTTTACGAAGTTGCATTCGATCATTATGTATGGATCGCCTTCGATTTGTACTTTGAGTCCTTTACGGAAGTCGCTTGTGTTGACTGTTCCCATTATAAATTTTTATCCTTTCTGTATATTTGAATCTAAATACTAAAATTATAAATTTAAAAATTCCCCGACACCAAACACACAACCGCGACAACGCGAAGCGATCATGCAATGGGTAAAACCTATCCACCCATCAGCTACAGTGTCGTATATCGTTACTAGTTGATTTTGATCAATAAATCTTGGGCAAACATCAGCCTTGTCCTTCATGTCCCTCAAATATGTCTCTCAAAAAAACGCTGGCGTGTTACGAGCAGTGTACATTTTTTTTCAAAAGAGTAAAATGCCTGCCGAAATTTTTTTTGTGAATTTTAAAATGTCGAGTGAATTTATTACTGATGTTGGTGAATTGATCCGTATTTTGGGGTTATCGGGTGCGGTGTGTTCTGATGTTGTTTTGGCGGGGTATTCTCTTTTGGTGCCGCGTGATTTTGTCGAGTTGATGGAAGTTGGGAATTTATCTGATCCGCTTTTGTTACAAGTTTTGCCTCAAATTGTCGAGGGTCGCAATGACGCAGGTTTTTTGGACAATCCGTTTGGCGAAAAAATAAATGCGAAGTCGTCGGTTTTGAAAAAGTATTGTGGTCGTGCGCTTTTGGTAACGACTCGTCGATGTGGTATTCATTGTCGTTTTTGTTTTCGCCGGCACATTCTACGTTCAAGTGTTGAGTCGCAAGGCGGTTGTAATGTCGATATTGGTTGTGGTGAATCTGATTTTGGGTTGGATATTGGGGGTGCGATTGATTTGATTAGGTTGGACAAAAGTATAGGCGAGGTGATTCTTAGTGGTGGTGATCCGCTTGTTCAAAGTGACGAGCAGATTGAAAAGGTTCTGGATTATATAGAAAAAATCCCGCATGTTAAGAGGCTCAGGATTCATTCGCGATTTCCGGTTGTCATGCCCAAGCGTATTACGGAGCGGTTGAATTTTGTGTTGATGCGGTCGAAGCCGGTTTATTTGGTGTTGCATGTGAATCATCCGAACGAGTTATCTGATGAATTTATATCGAGGTTAAGGATATTGAGTGCGCCGGTAATATTATCGCAAACGGTTTTGTTGCGTGGTATCAATGATGATGTGGAGGTGTTGGCGAAATTATTTGAGAAGTTGGCGGACAATCGTATTATTCCGTATTATTTGCATCAACTTGATCGGGTTGCGGGTGCGGGTCATTTTGAGGTCAATATTGTGGAGGGTTGCAAGATTATGAAAAATTTAAGAGAGCGTCTATCCGGCTACGCTATCCCGCGCTACGTACAAGAAACCGCAGGCGAAAATCACAAAAAAATCCTATTCTGAAAGGAATTTTAAACGCGAAAAGCGCAAATGTTACGCGAATATTTTTAGCATTATTCGCGTAACATTCGCGTCTTTCGCGTCTAAAATTCCCGGCGTTTAAGGTATGACGACCAAGATTTACGCCGGATAAGATTCTATTGTTACCATTGCCGCCAGTGATCGAGGTTCTCGAAACGCCAGTACAAATCGCCCGCAATTTGATAGCCGTATTGTAAACGTGTTCGCCAATTTTTAACACGAAAAGCGCGAATGGGGGACGCGAATAATATAAAAATATTTGCGTTCATTCGCGTTTAAAATTTCCCCCCTTGTTGTTGCCATTTCCAAGCTGTTGAGATGGAATCTTTTAGTGAGAATTTTGGTTGCCATTTTAGTATTGATTCTGCTTTTTGCATTGAGCCTATCAAAACCGGCGGATCACCCGCACGCCTACCCGACTCAATTACTTTGATCTTCGCCCCCGTAACCTCAGCCGCAATCCCAATCGCCTCCTTGACCGAATAACCCTTGCCGTACCCCAAATTGTAATGATCCGATACGCCCGTTTGCAATAACCTCTCCATGCCCAATTTGTGCGCTTCCGCTAAATCGCACACATGAATATAATCCCTCACACAAGTTCCATCGTCCGTTGGATAGTCCGTCCCGAAAATATTGACCGCCTCACGCTTGCCCGACGCAACCTCCAAAATTATCGGTATCAAATGCGTCTCCGGCTCATGACACTCGCCAATCTCCACCTCAGGATCAGCCCCAGACGCATTGAAATAACGAAAAATACACGAGCATAAACCATAAGCCCGACCATAATCCCCTAACATCCGCTCAATAACCAACTTCGTAAATCCATACGGATTGATCGGATTTTGAGAATGTAACTCCGTTATCGGTACCCGCTCGGCATTGCCAAATGTCGCGCAAGTCGATGAAAATATAAAATTGTTCACCCCATTTCGTACCATCGAATCCAATAACAACATCGTCTTGACAACATTGTTCTCATAATACTCTTTAGGCTTTTCAACCGACTCGCCAACATAAGCAAACGCCGCAAAATGCATCACCGCCTCCACCCGATGATGCGAAAATACCCAATCCATAAAACCAACATCACCAATATCACCCCGCAAAAATTTACCCCAACGCACACTCCCAATATGACCCCTGCAAAGGTTGTCAATCACCACCGTGTCATAACCAACACGATTCAAATACTTGTTCACATGAGAACCAATATAACCAGCACCACCAACAACCAAAATAGACATCTTAACCTCCAATCTTTTAAAAAAGGGGAAAATTTTAACGCGAAAAGCGCGAATATTACACGAATGGGGGAATTTTTAAAAGATCATTTTTCTGCTTCATGTCTTTTAAAATCCCTTTTCTTTTGAAATTCTTTTTTCGTGTCTTTCATCTTTTTCGCGCTTTTCGTGTTAAAAATTCCCCCTTCGCTTTTTTCCCCCATCCGTGTTCTCTGTGGTTTAAAATCCCCTTTATTTGCTCAAGTATTTTGCGACGTGTTGTAGGTCTTTGTCGCCGCGTCCTGAAAGGCAAACTAGTATGTTGTGTTTTTTGTTGCTTTTGGCTTCTTTGAACGCTTGAGCTAATGCGTGCGAACTTTCTAATGCGGGAATAATTCCCTCCAATTTGCAAAGTTGCCTGAACGCAGACAACGCCTCGTCATCCGTGATCGTCTCATAACGCACCCTGCCGGTACCGTGCAAAAAAGCATGTTCAGGTCCCACGCCCGGATAATCCAAACCAGCAGACACCGAATACGCCTCGCGAATTTGACCGTCCGCATCTTGCAGCAACATCGATTTTGCCCCATGCAATATCCCAACCGTTCCAGCATTGATCGATGCCGCATGTTCTCCGGTCTTTAATCCCTTGCCCGCCGCCTCCACGCCTATCAACTCAACCGATTCGTCAGATAAAAAAGAATAAAAAATCCCAATCGCATTGCTGCCGCCGCCAACCGCCGCAACCACACAATCCGGTAACCCGCCCGTAAACTCTAACATCTGACACCGCGACTCCTCGCCTATCACCTTCTGAAACTCACGAACCATCCAAGGATACGGATCAGGTCCCGCAACCGTACCAACAACATAAAACGTATCGTCAACAACATCACTCCAATAACGTAACGTCTCATTCATCGCATCCTTCAACGTCGCCGAACCCGAACTAACCGGACACACCTCCGCACCAAGTAACTCCATGCGTTGTACATTCGGCTGCTGACGCTTTATATCCTCCTCGCCCATAAAAACACGACACCCAAAACCAAATAACGCCGCAACAGTTGCTGTTGCTACTCCATGTTGACCCGCCCCAGTCTCCGCAATTAAACAACGTTTGCCCATCCGTTTGGCAAGCAACGCTTGACCAATCGTGTTGTTAATCTTATGAGCGCCCGTATGGTTCAAGTCCTCACGCTTCAGCCAAATTTTAGATTCGGATAAACTCTCACTCAATCGCTTGGCAAAATAACAAGGCGACTCGCGACCAACATATTGACGCAATAACTCACGATAATCAGACCAAAAAGCCCCATCACCCAACGCCGCACAAGCCGCCCGCTTCAACTCAAGAAGCGGAGTTACAAGCGTCTCACCAACATAAAGACCACCATACTCGCCAAAATAACCCCGCTCATCAGGCACGGTTGCTCCAGATTCAAACATAAAATAATTTTGATTAGATTTAAATTGCTCTATAGGGAATTCCTAAAAATACTATTTGCAAAAAACAAATTATTTCAAATTCGGTCGATTGTTATACCGTAGCTGGTAAGGCGATAGGCTTCGCCCTTGAACAACCGCTTCGCGATGCTACGCTTGCGTGTCCAGCTTCAGGAATTTTAAAACAGCTTGAGTATAGTCGATAGAAAACGACCGAATTCGAATAAAATCAATTTTTAACTCATGTTACGCACCTGGGTAAAAAATTGGGCGAAAATACACATCAAAAAGGATTTTTTGTGTAAAAATGCCCTAAAAACGGCTGAAAATGGTTGGGTTTAGGTTAAATGGAAAA
>JAIRWK010000079.1 GCA_031268995.1 Planctomycetaceae bacterium | reverse complement strand
AAATTAAAAGATTTCGTTTCTTGCTGTCCTGTTTCCTTGACAATAGGCAAGTTTTGAGTTGAAGCGGTTGCATTTGAAATCCATTCAACTTTTTGAACTCCGGTAACTGCAATATCCGTCTTGAGTTTTCCTTTGAGAGTAACTCCATTACTCAATGTCAATGTTGGTATAACATCGTTAAATGTTCCTGAAGTATTCGTAATATTTTGCCATAAACCTGTACCACTGGTTGTTGAAATTCCATTCCATGAAACAGAAGAAATTTTTGTTGCCAAATCCGTCGGCAATACTGCGGGTTTTATTCGGTTTTCATGGCAATCCCAAAGAACGTACCATTTTTTACCCGCATTCGTTGATCCGGTTGAATATGTTCCTGTTTTGTTTGTAACTGCCCCCCAAACCGAGTTCCATTTCTTTTCCAATTCAGTTTCAATCTTCGCAACAACAACATCAACCTTCCTAACAGTATCATCCGTTTCCGTGTTAACATCAAGCCACGTTTTAATTGTAAACTCGCGATTATGAGACTCTGTCCATGAAGTTGTTAGTTCACTTGGATTATTGGATGTTGAGAAAGTACCCGTTGAGCCAAGTATCGACCATTTTAGAAGTGGACATGCAGGCACACCATTAGGTGCAGTTGGTGCTAGATATTTTAATGAAGTTTTGATTGTGGCTTTGTTGTCAGTTCCTTGCACAATATACAAAGTCTGATTATTCGGTTTAGCAATCTTTTTATTTGTCGTATCAGAATTATCCGTAACGGTCAACTCATCAATGTCAACAACTAAAATATCTACAGGTTTTGTATTACCGCATTCCGCAGAAACAACTGTTGTCCCGCCAGCCGTTAATGTCGAATGGCTTGTCGCCGCCTTCCAAGGAACCGTGGATGTTGTAATTACAGCATTCGACCAGACAGGTTTTTGATTAGGAGTAGTTGGCCACAATAAATCATCTTCCTTTGAATTGATCGCTCTTGATGACAGTACAGCATTATTAAATTTCGGCAACCACAGATAATAACCGCTACCATAATTGGCATCTCGCTTGGGATACTCAAAATACTCAGTTGTTCCGGTAGCAGTCTGTTTTAAATATTCCAATTTTGCAACGTTGATAGTATAAAATTGTTTCGTGAGAGTTGAGCTGCCGCAACGAAATTTAATTGTGTATGGTCCAGTATTACTATCTTTCTTATTAGGTGTATGGTTACTGTAGGTTGCAATTTCACCGATTCCTATTACACCAGACGGCAACGTATATTCAGGAAATCCCGACGGCCAATCCGGTGCAGAATTCGGATTTTTGATTGCCTTAAATTGGACATTTTGCGATACTGGAAATGGTATTCTGTCCGGCATTGAATTATACGTTGCACCGTTATCAACACTATATTGTATTTGACCAATGCCCACACCCCATAACTTACCGCTAACAGGTTGAGCATCGATTGCAGCACTGTACAGGATAAGGTTGGTTGTCTTGTTTTTGTATTTAAATCTTACGGACATTGTGAAAGCTAAATCGTACCCATTAGAATTTATTGTTGTAGAGCTACATCTTACTGTTCGGCTACTGAGTGGTACCCAATTTGTTTTGTCAGCACCCCAAGTAACTCTGCCATCTGCCAAAATGTACGCACCATTATTGTCAAATTGTAACATTTCAGTTGTGGCACCTCCGTTTGTGTATGTCATTTTCCACTCTGTGCCAAGAGGCTCCAATTCCGCGTTATCATAAGTGGGCGTGCCGGTGTAATTGCCGGTTAATGCAAAACTTTTCCAATACCGGTCTGTTGATGAAGAAACCGCAACCGATTGAACTTGCGGTGTAATAGATACCGTTATTCCCACTCCCGAAACATCTATCGTCTGCGATATTGCTACTGGTACAATCAGACAACAAACAATACCGAAAACAATATTGGTTAAAAAAAGTTTACAAAATTCCATAACTCTCTTTGTTGGTTTAGTTGAATATAACTGAAATTCCAGCGAACCCGATAATGGTTCTATTCCGCATAGCACGGGCAAGGTTATTGTAGGTTACAAATACCGATTGGTCATATTTTCGCAAATTATTATTTTTTGTAAATATCCTTCATGTATTGGGGCGGTCCGTATTTGTGCGAGTCGAGTGATTTTCGCAACGACGGATTAGTGTCGTAAAATTTTTGCCAAGCTGTCTGAACCGTATTTTTCCATTCTTTGCGTTGTTCATCATCCCATTGGTTGAGTCGCCATTTTAATGACTTAAGCAATTGAGCGATTTCTGCGTCATTTTTTTCGTTGCCCCTTGCTGCATGGAATGTTGCTATTCTTCCTTTACGTTGCATTTCTATATTGCCCGCTTTGTCGTATGCATTGTCCAATATATTCCAAAGGCTCGCAATATTATGTCCAACTTCCGTATTATAAATATCCGCCAATGGAGGCGGTTCGTATGGTATCATTTGCATAAAAGGAATACCTAATTCCTCATACATTGTAGGTTCACCATAAAGACGATCAACAGTAACAGAAGAGAGTATTGTATTGAAACAATAATTACGGTCAATTTTGACATACAATTTTGTTGGTCCTGTAACAACAAAATATTTGTGAACACCACCCCAAAAATTGTTTACACGTGTTTTTGCCAGCGGCTTAACATGAGCCGTTTGCCTTTCCGCATTTTCTGAAAATTTTTCCCATTCGTCAAAAGTAGTCCACGCGAGCTGCGACGCAAAAACACTTATTTCGTAATCCCGACGACGATTCGCACCACCATGCCCGTCCTTGTTATAAAAGTACATACCAACCTTAAAAACTCCCTTATGACGAATTTCTAAAAGGTACCACAAATCAGGACCATCTTTTGACATGGGATAAGTTTCTCCATGATCGTCCCATTCTGCCTGACGGCGGTATCCATCAAATGGGTCCCATAGAACTTTTGGATTATCCGTTTTTCGCCAATGAACCCACCGGCGGATAACATCGTTTTTTGCTCTATTAGGTCCAATAAATTCGTGAACGTCGTAAAATACATTTGAGAAGTAGATTTGGTAATCAAGCGGAGCTACCGCCGCACACATTATTGCCCAATCCCTAAATGCTCGCCCCATCCAATCACCTTGTGTTTTCCAATCTTCGCCGTAATACGCAGCGTAAACTTTTGGTAACAGTGTTTTTAATCTGTCAAGTTTTGTTTGCATCAATTTCAGTTCTTCGATTGTTGGCGGTTTTATTTTTGTGGGCAATTGGGGAAAATTATTTTGCGCAACGGAAAATAATTTGTTTTTGTTGAATTTAGTCTTTAGCGGTTTGCGGTCAACTAATTTGAATGGGTTGATCGATTTGACAATTCCGCCGCCGTAGAATCCGATCAAATAATCGCCGCCGTTGAGACAGAGAATTTTTGTTACAAAATTGTCGGGATAACCCATTGTTTTTTGGTTGCCGTAAGAATTTTTGCCGGATTTTTGATCAGCAATAACCATTCCGTTTTGCCAAGTTCCAATCCAAATTACGCCCTGTTCATCCTCCGCTAAACAAGTCAAATGATCCTCCGGCAATAATAGACTCAAAATTTCCTTTGGTGCTTCTTTCCAATCTTTCGGCGTGCCGCCATAGAGTCCGCGAACCTTTGCCGCATAATCTTTGCCGCGCCAATATTCCAACTTCGTTAAACTTTCATTCGACTTGACAAGTCCCGCATTTGTTGCAATCCAGATCGTTTGTTCGGTACTATTTTTCGTTACAATAATATCGTTGATCAAATTTGATGGTAAATTTGCTCCCATCGGAAAGAGCGGAACAGGACTACAATTTCCAGCTCCAAAACGATCCGGCGCAACAATATTTTTCGCGTGTTTGTAATCGCCTTTTATTGTACGATTAAAAATTGCCAAGCCATGACATTGTGTACCAACAATCAACGTACCATCAATTTTAAACGCAAGAGTCGACGCTTGATCCTCAAGCAATCCGTCTTCGCGTGTAAAATGTTCCCAATCGTCCGCGTCAATTTGGTAGCGAGAAATTCCTGCCGAAGTTGCTATCCAAACGTCGCCGTCAACAGGACAAATTTTTATATCAAAAATTCTTTCGCCAATCGGTCCATCAACAACATCATAATTTTTCCAATCCTTACCATTGAAAACCGAAACTCCCGTGTTCAAATGTCCAACCCATAATCGACCAAGTTTATCAATTGCCAAAGCGTAACCGTTGT
>JAIRWK010000010.1 GCA_031268995.1 Planctomycetaceae bacterium | reverse complement strand
CAGCATATCAATTTTTTGAAAAATAATATATGATACGATAATACAATAAAATTTGGCGGTTTTTGATGCTTCAACTCCTTTGATTTATAGTATGAAATGCCATTTTGCAAAAGTTTAGTTATAATTATTTTGAGTCAAGCATGGAACAAGAAAAAATTCTTCCATACTTGTTTCGGTTACACGCCGAAACCTACCACCCTACCGGCGGTAGTGTGCGAAATTTATTGTTTTTGATATTGTACCCCTAAAAAACAGCGGAGTTAGCAAAACGTAACAATAAATTTAGGACATGACCCTACCGGCTACGGTATGGCTTTGGCGAATAAGTATTTTTCTTTGTTATCGCAATGCTGATACGACTAGGCTGGCGTTGTGTCCGCCGAAGCCGAAGCTGTTGGATAAAACTGTTTTGACTTTGTATTCGCGGGCGTTTAACGGAGTATAATCAAGATCACATTCAGGATCAGGATTCTCAAGATTTATCGTCGGCGGAATCACCCCATCACGAATCGTCAACAAACAAAAAATAGTCTCAACCGCACCACTGCCGCCAAGCAAATGTCCAATTTGACTTTTTGTACTCGAAATCGGAATCTTGTACGACCAATCCCCAAACGCTAACTTTATCGCACGCGTCTCCGTAATATCACCTAGAACCGTACTCGTTCCGTGCGCGTTGATGTAATCAATATCCGAATTTTCCACACCCGCATCAACCAACGACTTTTTTATCGCTTTCATTGCGCCGATTCCGTTTTCATCTGGTTGCGTAATATGCGTGCCGTCCGACGACATGCCAAAACCAATAATTTCGCCAAGAATTGCCGCTCCGCGTTTGACCGCATGTTCATAAGATTCCAACACAAGCATCCCACAACCATCCGACAACACAAAACCATCACGATCACGATCAAACGGTCTGCTTGCACCTTCCGGATCGTCGTTCCGCATCGACAACGCATGCATTGCCGCGAATCCCGCAACCCCCAACAACGTCGTCGCCGATTCGCTGCCGCCGGTCAAAATAATATCAGCTTCGCCCAAACGAATCATACGTACCGCATCAATAATCGCATTTGACGAAGTTGCACAAGCAGACGAAACCGCATACGAAGCACCCGTCAATCCGAAATAAATAGACACGTTGCCCGCCGCAGAATTCGGCATGATTTTTGGAATGGCAAAAGGCGAAACCCGCGACGCGCCTTTGGTAATAAGCCGAGTATGTTGCGTTTCAAATTCATTCAATCCGCCAATCCCGCTGCCAATTATCACCGCACAACGATCCTTGTCCAACACGGAAAAATCTAATCCCGATGACCGCACCGCATCTATTGAAGCGGCGACAGCGTATTGTGTGAATGGCTCTATTCGATTTGCGTCGCGCGCAGGAATGTAATCCCTGATAGAGAAATCAATACACTCGCCCGCAATACTCACCGGAACAATTCCATTGCCCGCAACTTTTGATTGACGTATTCCAGACTTGCCCGCACAAATCAATTCCCACACCTCTTCAACATGCGAACCAAGAGGAGTAACCAAACCATAACCCGTTACAACAACTCGTTGCATGGCAAAAAAAGATAAGTAAATACCGAAGCCGATACGGATATTTAGGCATCGCCCGAAAATAAAATTACCATCGATACCCTACAGCAGTTAAAGAGGAACCACCCTAAGGTAAAACCGTTTATTGAACGTTATACTCAAGCTGTTTTAAAATTCCCGAAGCTGAACACGCGAGCGCAACAACGTGAAGCGGTTGTTCAAGGGCGAAGCCTACCGCCCTACCGGCTACGGTATAATGGTCATTTATTTGGGGGCAATGCCTTAATTTCGATTCCAATAGTTTTATTTGGGATCAGTTTGATCCTTGTTTGAAAATTTTTCAACGTATGCTATGATGTCGCCCGCCGTCGTGAGGCTTTGAACTTCCGATTCGTCGATAGAAACCGAGAGCTTCTCCTCAAATTCTATCAAAAGCTCGGCAATATCTAACGAATCTGCTCCGAGATCGTTCATAATGTCGGTTTCATGCGTAATTGTTGCTTCGTCAACTCCGAAGCGGTTCGCTATGATCTTAATTACTTCGTCTGCAACTGCTGACATAAAAAAACTCCTTTGTGTTTAATGTTTCCCAAAATACTAAAAGCCGAAAAACCAACAAAAAAAGCCCCTCGACTCCAACAGAAACTACTTGCTGTTGTATTTTATACAGTAGCGGCAGGCTTCGCCCATACCGGCTTCAGTACAAATTCCGGCAACAGGCATTGCTCGAAACAAATCGCCCATCGACCATTCGGCGGGCAATTATACGGAACAGATAAAACTCGTCAACCCGTCCTATCAACCCAAAACCATTCCAAGACCAAAATTTCGTATCTTTCATTTTCCGATCCTGATATACCTTAGCCGGTAGGGCGATAGGCTTCGCCCTTGAACAACCGCTTCACGTTGTTGCGCTTGCGTGTTCAGCTTCAGGAATTTTAAAACAAATTGAGTATAATATCCTCACTCATGTTACGCATCGGTGATAACCAGATGTATTTTCCTCGTCCCGTTAGGGACGAAATGTTGTGTTGGTAGAAAATATGGTAAAAACATATTTCGTGTCCCGTAGGGACACAATGCGATTAAAACTAAACCGTTTGAAATATCCTCATATTCCGTCCCTAACAGGACGGCGTTTTTTAAAATCGCGTGTTTCTACCAACATTCCATCCCTAACGGGACGAGAACAATGTTTTACCTTTTTTCTATCAATCGACTGAATAATCACCCATCATTTCCGTATAATGCGTAACATAATATCCTCATAAATCTGCGTCATCTGCGTGCTGATATTTTGAAAAAAGAAAAATCTAGTTCGTGTTCGGAAGGCGGGCAAACGTAAATTTGGGCTAATTGGATAAATGGTAACTTTGTCAAAATCACACAATTGTAAAAACGGCGAGGGTTGATATAGACAGGGGAGAAAAAAATAAGTATGCTGTTGTTTATACCAAAGCTAATTTGAAATTCCTGAAGCTGGACACGCAAGCGCAACAACGTGAATCGGTTGTTCAGGGGCGAAGCCTATCGCCTTACCAGCTACGGTATACCATGCCAAGCTACTTTAAAATTCATGGAGCTGAACACGCGAGCACAACAACGTGAAGCAGTTGTTCATGGGTAAAGCCTACCGCCTATACCGGCGTTGGTATTTTTGCGTGCAAATTTTTTTGTTTTGACGTTTGCCGCGAAAAATTTTTTGTAAAGACTAATAAAAATTAATTCGGTATATACTCAAACTGTTTTGAAATTCCCGAAGCTGCGGTAAACCTGCAACGCAGAGCGTTAGGCAAACGCAACAACGTGAAGTGGTTGTTCAAGGGCGAAGCCTACCGCCCACACCGGCTTCGGTATAACAATTTTTTGTTTTAAAAAATATGCGTAGTACATTTTTTAGGGATAATGGTTTTCGGATAATATTTCTTGTCATTTATCTTTTGTCTTTTATTGGAATGGGGACAAATAGGACGCTCAAGAGTAACTCAAATAATGTTGCCGACTGGTTGCCGGAGACATTCAAGGAGACTCAAGAATATAAATGGTTTCTCAAAAACTTTCCGTATGAAAGTTTTGTTGTGGTGAGTTGGCAAGGTTGCACGATGGATGATGATCGTCTTGAGATGTTTGCGCAAAAACTTGTGCCGGGTAGGACGATTGACAATATAAATGATTGGGCAACCGGTGCTGCGCCGTTTAGAGTTGAAGTATATGAAGAACCGAGCGGTGAGTCTGAACCTGATTCGGTCAATGTCTTGCCCCCCCAAAACACGCCTCTACGACAAAATAAGGCATCCCCAAACAACCCGACAACAACCGACGAATCACAACAATCTTATTTCAAAGATGTCTTAACGGGACCTAGACTTTTACGTCTTTTTGAGGAGCGTTATGGTCGCAGTCGATTTAGTCCGTTGACGCAAAAGGAAATACTTGGGCGGTTGGACGGTTTGCTTATTGGACCTGATCGTGTTTCTGAAGCGGGGGTGCCGTTGGAGATCGGGGATTATCGCACGGCTATGATTGTAACGCTTAGACCGCAACCAAACGAAAAAGCGTTGCGGAAGGTTCTGGCAAAAATTAGGGAGATTGGTCGCGAGTGTGGAGTGGAACCGATATTTCCCGACGATCAAAGATCGATATTGATCAAGTTTTTTTCCAAAACATGGACGTTGATGAAGGACATGACAATTGGAGTACCTTACAAGATTGACGGAATAATTATGGGCGGACCGCCGGTTGACAATGTTGCGGTTGGGATAGAGGGCGAACGGACGTTGTACAGGCTTGCGGGTGTGTGTGCGGTTATGGGATTAGTGATTGCGTTGGTGTGTCTGGGAAGTTTACGGGTAACAATGTTTGTCTTTTTTACGGCAATATTATCTGCGGGAATTTCTTTGGCGTTGGTGTGGGCAACGGGCAGCCGATGTGATGCGATTATGTTGAGTATGCCGGCGTTGGTTTATGTTTTAGCAATTTCGGGCGCAATTCACATTATAAATTATTACCGCGATGTTATACGTGAACATGGAATATCGGGAGCTGCGGAACGGGCGATTACAATTGCGTGGTATCCGTGTTTTCTCGCGTCGTTTACAACCGCAATTGGATTAGGTTCGTTGTATTTTTCGCATTTGATACCGATAATGAAATTTGGATTTTATTCGGCGGTAGGGGTTTTGTGTACGTTATTGTTATTATTTTTTTATTTACCTTCGTTGTTACATTTTTATCCTGCGGTTGAGTATCTTAATCAAGTATCCAAACAACCGAAAACAAATTCGCATTCCAAATTTGAACTAGCCGAGAACAGCCGAATAATGTTTTTTTGGCGTTTAGTCTGCAAATTTATTATCAATCATTATGTTATTGTTACGGCTATTTGTTTCGCGGTCATGATTTATTTTACGCTAGGCGTGTTCAATATAAAAACATCCGTGAAAATGATGCGGTTCTATTCTCCCAATGCCGAAATAATTGCGCATTACACGGCGTTGGAAGAGCAATTGGGACCTTTAGTTCCGATGGAGGTTTTGTTGAAGTTTGACAATGAGCGTTGTACGATGAACACGCTTGATCGGTATCGTTTTGTGGACAGGGTTTGCAAGCGATTGCGTAAAGAGTTACCGGATGATATTGGCGGAGTGATTTCTGCGGTAACATTTGGTCCGTCTGCTGAACCGGTGGGCAAACCGAATTCGTTGCAGCGTCGAACACGCGATTACGCAATGAATGGTCAATTGAATAAACATCGCAACGAGTTGAAGGATTATATTACGATAGAGGGCGACATAAAATTTGATCCTAGTACGGCGAATTATGCGGAATTGTTGACGCAACTTGGCATGGAGGAGTCTGATGTTGTGTTATTGCGTTCTGTTGGGATTGATTCGGCGGGGGCAATTTTGGCGGTGGAGGATGGTATTGAGTTGGATGGAGTTTCGGCGGAGCAATTGGCAAGTTACAAAACGAAGGTTTTAGAGTGGGAAAAGAAATACGGTACGGAACTTTGGCGAGTTAGTATGCGTGTTTGGTCGTTGAAACGGGACATTGATTATTCGCTATTTATAAACAAGGTAAAAAATGTTATAAATCCGATGGTTGACGAGTTGTTGGCGGAGCAATTTCCTGACGAGAAGTTTCCGGCGCATGATTTGATAGAGCAAGAGACGCGGCGTGGAGTTGTTGGTATGGTGTCTGGTTGGTTTTCGGCGAAGGCGGTACAAATTGGTTCGTTATTGGGCGGCGGCGAGGTTGATGCGGGGGTAAGTTTACCGATTGACACGGTATATACGGGCATGGTTCCGGTGGTTTACAAAACGCAACATGAGTTGATAGCGGGGTTAGTGGACAGTTTGGTTAGTGCGTTTATTTTGATAGGTTTGGTTATGGCGATGATATTGCGGAGTTTTATTGCCGGATTTCTTGCGATGTTACCGAATTTATTTCCGGTGGTGGTGGTGTTTGGTTTTATGGGAATAATAGGTTTTCCGGTTGATGTGGGGACGATGATGACGGCAAGTGTGGCGATGGGAATTGCGGTTGATGATACGATTCATTATTTGACGTGGTTTCGTACGGCGATAGATCAAGGTTGTACGCCGCGTGAGGCTAATCAATATGCTTACGAACGATGTGCAACAGCAATGACGCAAACGACATTAATTGGCGGGGTGGGTTTATCGGCGTTTGCGTTTAGTACGTTTACGCCGACGCAGATGTTTGGGGTGATGATGTTGGCGATGTTATCGGTTGCGTTGATAGGTGATTTAATTTTCTTGCCGGCAATTCTATCTGGTCCAGCGGGCAGATTTTTTGTAAGAAAACGCGCATCAATGCTAGACCTACCCGAAAACGTTTTACCCCAAGTTACAAAAAATCCAGAAAAAGAACCCCCAGAAACACCAAAAGAGAATTTTTAAAAATCCTTATCAAGTAAGGCATTGCCCCAAAATAAATGACCATTAATGTTTAATAAACAGCTCATGTTACGCACGATACGGAAATGATGGCGGTTGTTCAGTCGACTGATAGAAAAAAGGTAAAACATTGTTCGCGTCCCGTTAGGGACGGAATGTTGGTAGAAACACGCGGTTTAAAAAAACGCCGTCCTGTTATACTCATAGTACTATGAAATTCAGTTTTTATTTTTTTGACAGGATTTAACAGGATAGCAGGATATACAGGATTTTATTATATCCTGACAATCCTGTTATCCTGTCTTAAAAAGATGAATTTCATCGTAGCTACAGCATAGGGACGGAATGTGAGGACATTTCAGACGGTTTAGTTGTAATCACATTGTGTCCCTGTTGGACACGAAATATGTTTTTATACCGAAGCCGGTATGGGCGGTAGGCTTCGCCCATGAACAACCGCTTCGCGGTGCTACGCTTGCGTGTCCAGCTTCGGGAATTTCAAAACAGCTTGAGTATACCATATTTTCTACCAACATTTCGTCCCTAACGGGACGGGGAAAATACGTCTGGTTATCACCGATGCGTAACATGAATATATAATTTCCCCTAATAAATAGTGGTAATCCCGAAAGTTTCGGAGGCATTCCCAAAGCTACGGGGGCATTCCCCAAAGCTATACTCATAGCACTATTAAATTCAGTTTTTTATTTTTTTGACAGGATTTAACAGGATAGCGGGATAGACAGGATTTTATCATATCCTGACAATCCTGTAATCCTGCCTTAAAAAAATGGTAACCGTTCACACGGTTTTGTGTTTGTGCGGTGATATACTCAAGCTGTTTTAAAATTCCCGAAGCTGAACACGCAAGCGTAACAACGTGAAGCGGTTGTTCAAGGGCGAAGCCTATCGCCCTACCGGCTACGGTATAGAAATTGTTTTTTAACGCGAAATACACGAAATTTCCGCGAAAGAACACGAAACTATTTTTCGCGACCTTTCGTGATCTTTTGCGTGTTTCGCGTTTAAAAATCTGTTCTGTGAACGATTACAAAAAACAAGTGTGAACGGTTATACTCAAGCTACTTTAAAATTCATAGAGCTGAACACGCAAGCGCAACAACGTGAAGCGGTTGTTTAGGGGCGAAGCCTACCGCCCATACCGGCTTCGGTATACCACTAAATTATACTCAGGTTACTTTAAATTCCCGAAGCTGCGGTAAACCTGCAACGCAGAGCGTTAGGCAAGCGCAACAACGTGAAGCGGTTGTTCAGGGGCGAAGCCTACCGCCCATACCGGTTTCGGTATTACTGTTACAATAATGTTTCTTTTTATTCCTTGTCAAGTTGGTTGTGAGCGTGTTTTGAAGGAAGAGATTCGCGAGCTTTATAATTTCAATAGTGCGTTTTCGCGTGCGGGGTTTGTTACTTTTAAAGTGCCGGATGAGTTGTGTGTTGATGATGGTGGTGAGACGATTCGTTTGCTTATGACTCATTTGGCGAACAATTCAATTTTTGCCCGTACGGTTTCTATTTTTCTTGGCAAGTTATATATGAGCGGCGATTTTGAAATTCCCGAAACAGAACATGTAACCGCAACATCGCAAAGCGGTTGTTCAAGAACAAAACATACTGATCATACCAGCTTAAATATCTCTGCGGAAAATTTAGTTGAATCGATCTGGCAACTCATTTCTGCACCGAAGCCTGCTGCTCCCATCGGCTACGGTATATCGTCTGCGGTATCTCAACCTAAATATTTTATCAACCGTGTTCATGTTTTTAGCCGTGATTGTTTGATGACGGGGCAAAATGGATTTGAGCCTGCGGTGTCATCTGATTTGGTTGAGTTGCATAGCAAGTTGGTGTCTGGTTGTCCGTTTCCAAAATTTCTTGGTGTTGGCAGTGAGCGGTTTGATCAACCTGCGTTTGTTGGCGAAACGGTTTTGGATGTGGTGCGGGTTGATGTTGATTCATATACTCAAGTTAATTCAAAATTCCCGAAGCTAAATATGGAAACGCAACAATGTGAAGCGGTTGTTCAAGAGCAAATCCTAACGCCAATACCGGCTTCGGTATATTTTGTTGGTGTTCATTTTGTTACGGAGGAATCTCCAATTCATAGTTTATATTCCGGCGGCATCCTTCCAATTCAACTTCCGACAGATGCGGTTTCGCGTGCTTGGTTAAAGTTTGAGGAAGGGTTAAGGTGGTCGGGGATTTCGATAGATGCCGGTGCGAGTTGTGTTGATATTGGAGCTGCACCCGGCGGCGGTTCGCAAGTATTATTGTCTCGCGGGGCAATTGTGTTAGGTGTTGATCCTGCCGAGGTTGCGCCGATTGTCCTGAACAATCCAAACTTCAAACACATTCGCGGACGAATAAATCAAACACAACGTTTTTTGTACAAAAACGTACGATGGGTGATTGCCGATATTAATGTTGCGCCAAAATATACGCTTGATGTTTTGGAGGATGTGTTGAAATATAATTCCAAAATTAACGGAATGTTATTTACGTTGAAATTATCCACTTTAGAGCTTGCAAAACACATTCCGCAATTTGTAAAACGAATACGAAAATGGGATTTCAACAACATCAAAGTCAAACAACTCGTTTTCAATCGACACGAAGTAATGGTCGCCGTAAAAAAATAAATTCAGAACCACACAGGGGAATTTTTTTAACACAAGAGATACGAAAAAGACGAAAGACACGAAATAGGATGTGAAAAAATTTTTTGTGCCTTTTGTATTTTTTGTGCTTTTCGTGTTGAAAAACTCCCCCTTTCACACCCTTCGCGTTAAAAAAAAATTATTAAATATGAGAATGATTTCTTTGCAATCGGGTAGCAATGGTAATTGTATTTTTGTGGAGTCGTGTGGGGTTCGGTTGTTGATTGATGCGGGTTTATCGGGCGGGTTGACGGCGGAGCGGTTGATGGGGGTTGGTGTTGATGTTTGTTCGATTGACGGGGTTTTGATTTCGCATGATCATTCGGATCATGTCAAAAATGCTGGGGTTTTGCACCGTAAATTTCAGTTGCCTATCTGGATTACCCAAAAAACCAATGAACGGGCGGCAAAACAAAATCGGCTTGGTCGATTTGGCGATCTCAATTTTTTTCGGTCGGGCGAGCGTATAGTTTTTGGTAAGTTATCGGTTGAGACGGTGCCGACGGTTCATGATGCGGCGGACGGCGTTTGTTTTGTGGTGGATGATGGTGATTGTCGTCTTGGAGTAATGACGGATTTGGGACGGACAAAACCAATCTCATCTGTTTTGCAAAAAAACATTGCCCAACCAAATTGCCCGCCTACCAACACTAATAACACGGACAAAAATTCGGATTCGCAACCGCCGTGTCAAAAAATGTTTTCGGACTTTTATACTCAAGCAACTTTAAATTTCCCGAAACTGAACACGCAAACACGACAAAGTGAAACAATTGTTCAGGGGCAAAACCTATCGACCATACCGGCTTCGGTATATGGGCGGAGTTCTCAAATTGATGCGAAAAATTATGTGGAAGATTATTACGAGCGTGTTATTTCAACGCTTGATGGTTTATTGATTGAGAGCAATTTTGATATTGACATGTTGTCGGCGGGCGGTTATCCGCGAGAGTTGCAAAATCGGATTTGCGGCAAAGGCGGACATTTATCGAATTTGGAAACGGCGAGGTTGATCAAACATGCCGGCAAAAAATTACGTTGGGTATGTTTAGGGCATATTTCAAAAGAAAACAATACACACGACACTGTGTTAAACACACACCGCGAAATATTGGGAAAAAATTTGCCCATCTCTATCGCAAGCCGTTACGAAACATCAGAGTTGCTGGAATTGTAGAGAATTTTCAAAAACAAATTATTTCAAATTAGGTCGACCGAATTCGAATTGAATTAATTTTCAGAAATTCCCTTTGGTTAATCACCCCTTCACAAACTTATCACTCACCACTAATCTATTATGGTTAAATTTATTCGCGGTGGTTTATGTTTGAATCCATCGCTTTTGGCGGCGGATTTTGCTAATTTAGAATCGGAGATCAAAATTCTGGAGCGAGCGGGTGCTTCAATATTACATTTGGACATAATGGACGGGCATTTTGTGCCTAATATTAGTTTTGGCGTGCCGGTTGTTGAGGCGATTCGTCGGGTCACAGAATTAACGCTTGATGTTCACTTGATGCTTTCGCGTCCGGCAGATTATTTCGCTAAATTCAGACAAGCCGGTGCAGATTTGATATCTTTTCATATCGAGACGGTTGAAGATCCGCGTCCGCTGTTTGACCAAATCAGAAAACTTGGCGCGCTAGCCGGTATCGTTTTAAACCCGCCAACACCGGTCGAAAAAGTTGCGCCGTTTGTGAAAGATTGCGATCTCGTTTTGACAATGGGTGTAATGCCCGGATTCGGCGGACAAAAATTTGAATCTTGCACAATCGATAAACTAAAATATATCAAAAAAATTTCCTCGCCGGATTTATTGATTTCGGTTGACGGCGGAATTGGCGAGCAAACTATTAAATCTTGCGTGGATGCTGGGGCAAATTTATTTGTAGCGGGAACGGCGTTATTTGGAGGAGGTATTGAGGAAAGGTTTAGACTGTTAAGCGGACTGTTGTACTCAAACTGTTTTAAAATTCCCGAAGCTGGACACGCAAGCGTAACAACGTGAAGCGGTTGTTCAAGGGCGAGGTCCATCGCCTTACCGGTTTCGGTATATCCGGCTTCTTAATTTCGCCGACGCAAAGGAAAAACTTCACCTCAACCAGCGAACACCAACAGAATTTTGATAGCTATCTTCCCAATGTCAACTACGGGGAGAAAATTCACCAGTTATTTTAGGAACAGAAGGGACATAAAAGACACATTGTGGACAAATGGGAATCTCTAAAAACCATTTAAAATCAGCACGCAGACGGCGCAGATTGGAAGAGATATTCACAAGATCAGAAAGTAGAATCTGATCTGCTCTCCTTGTCTAATTCTTGAGTTTCCATGTCAAATTTGTTTTTGAGTGTAAGGTTATAACAAAACCGGTATTGGCGATAGGCTTTGCACTCGAACAATCGCTTCGGAAATTTTAAAACAACTTAGGCATAATTTATACCGTAGCCGGTAGGGCGATAGGCTTCGCCCTTGAACAACCGCTTCACGTTGTTGCGATTGTGTGCCCAGCTTCAGGAATTTTAAAAGAACTTGAGTATAACTCATGTTACGCATCGGTGATAACCAGACGTATTTTCCTCGTCCCGTTAGGGACGAAATGTTGGTAGAAAATATAGTAAAAACATATTCGTGTCCCGTAAGGACACAATGTGATTAAGACTAAACCGTCTGAAATGTCCCCACATTCCGTCCCTAACGGGACGGCGTTTTTTTAAATCGCGTGTTTCTACCAACATTCCATCCCTAACGGGACGCGAACAATGTTTTACCTTTTTTCTATCAATCGACTGAATAACCACCATCATTTCCGTATCGTGCGTAACATGAGTTAAAGAGTTAGTAGCCATTCACATGGGGAGCTATGAGGACGAAATGGAATGACTGAGTGGGTAAAATTTTGTTGTACTCATTTCCGTTTGTTTTGTTTCGAATATCAAAAAATCAGATGTCAGCGTATTCGGTGTTTTCCGCATATAGTATGTTTTTTTTGAGATTACGAACCACCTGCTTACCTACCGGAAAGCAGGTGGTGGTGCCATAATGTTGCCGAATTTCATGGTACGGGCAGTATAACCAAGCCGTTTTGCGGCTTGAAAGGAGTTAAAAAATGTTTAGAAATTTGTTCATTTTGTTTTTTGTTGTGACGTTCACTTATTCGTTAAAAGCGGAAGTTGTGGTTCAGCAAGTTGAAAAAAAGCCGTACCTGCCATAGTTGATAACCAGAGTCAATTTCACGATTATATGGATGAAGACGATGACCGCTTTTACAAAATCGAGAAAATATTTGGAAAGGATACGAACCCTGCTAAAGAACGTGCTAGAGGATTTTTTACAATGCCCATGAGACTTGTCAAAGATAAATCAGTATATGGTGCTATGGAAGGACCTTTTGTGGAATTTAATCAGACTTGTTCGCCATATACATTACGAATTGAAGATAATGCGAAATTTAAGAATAGATTTGAAGAGTTCGTCCAAGAACAATTCAAAAAGAAATTACGATTCATATTTTCTAACGAATTTCCTTTGACTATAGTAATCGGAGACATACACACACTTCATGAGAGACTGCCTGATCGAAATAAAGATAATATCGCTGAGGACTACTGGGTGGATGAGGTAAATTCTTTTCGGGGTGTAAGATTTGACGGTGTTGATTTTCGTCATGTCAGGTTTGTCAATGGTAATTTTTCTAGTAGTTCTTTTCGATGTGCGAAGTTGGCGGAGTTGGATACACGTGGTGTTACATATTCGGATTGCGATTTTACAGACGCAGTTATACATGACGATAGCAGCAATGATATTCTTAAAATTAAATCGTCCGGTATTTGTTGTGTTGAAAATATTAAGAGCTCATGTTACGCATCAACCGCGTGTTTAATTTTGCACATTTCGTTCCAAGCAGCTTTTGACGCGGCTAGGTAGATTTTTGCTTTGAGGGCAAAATGATTGAGTTTGTGAGCGAACTTTAATTTCTCCAATTTAATATACACCACCAGCGAAGCAAATAAATGGTTGCTTTGCGTGGTCACTGTTCTGGCGGGCGATTTCGCCAGAGAAGCATTTTGTTTCAG
>JAIRWK010000413.1 GCA_031268995.1 Planctomycetaceae bacterium | reverse complement strand
AAAACCACACCACCCCACTTGGCCCCCCCCCCCCCCCGGTTACCGGGGGGGGGGGGGGGGGACTAGATAATGTTAAGACCAAGTTTTCAGCATTTACTTTGGTCGAATTGCTGGTAGTCATTGCAATTATAGGAGTCTTAATTGCATTACTTCTACCCGCAGTACAAGCAGCACGGGAAGCAGCAAGAAGAATGTCTTGCTCAAGTAATTTACGGCAATGGGGAATTTCATTGCATAATTATCACTCAGCTTGGGAGAGTTTGCCCGGACTTGGTACAAATTCGACGAATGGTTATTCCGTCCAGATTCGTTTAACTCCATACATGGAACAACAACAAATTTTTGACAAATTGGATTTAACACAAAACATGTTAGGTGGATCGGCTATGTCAGGTATGTGGTTTCTGCCGCATGTAATTGAAGCAGCGGAGGCAACTCTGCCAGTCTTACATTGTCCAAGTGATTCCGCCGCTAAGACACGAACTACCACTTATACGAAAGTGGCAGGAACAACTGTATCAGGTGGAGCTCCGCCTCTCGTTGCAGGGACGTGTAACTACATGGTTTGTACCGGAAGCGATTACGCAAGAATTGATGCTCCTGGTACTTACAGTGCAATGACAGGTATAACGACAACAAAGCCAAATGGATTATTTTACCATTCGTCTCAATACAATTTTGAAGCAATTCAAGACGGAACGTCTAACACTATGGCTTTATCCGAAGCGTGTGTTGGTATTGAACAAACCACTACGAGTCTGACGTATGACGATTGTGTTGCGTCAAAAGTGTACCGCGTGTTGATGTATAGCGATTCGCCGGGTGGAGGATCACTTAACCTTGATACAGCTTCCCAAACCGGTTTAACCAACGGTACGCTCGGTGGATTAGATACATACCTTAGCGCGAATCAAACCCCATCGGCTGGTTGGCAAAATAATCGCGGTTTGTCGTGGGTACTGATTCAACCGGCTTACACAACGTTCGGCGCATTTATTGCACCAAACGCAAAAATGCCTTCGTACTGGCAAATGAATCAAGGTTTTTTTATTGCTAATAGTTATCATACGAGCGGAGTCAATGCAGCATTTGCGGACGGTAGTGTTCGTTGGGTAACAAATTCGGTCGATTTGCGGCAATGGAGATTAGCAGCGTCAATAAGCGACGGAGAAGTTTTTTCAGGTTTTTAGACAATAAATAGAAACTTCCAAAAACCGGATGTGTGCTAGTATATACCGTAGCCGGTAAGGCGATAGGCTTCGCCCTTGAACAACCGTTTCACGTTGTTACGCTTGCGTGTTCAGCTTCAGGAATTTTAAAGTAGCTTGAGTATAATTGTAATTTTATTTCAGGGCGATGCCTTATTGCAATGCGCCTTTAATAGCAATGAGCATAATGAAAATTTTTAGATGGGTTGCTTATGAGTTGCATCTTTGGCTTGGTATTGTGAGTGGTTTGATTTTGTTTGTTGTTTGTTTGAGCGGGACGCTTTTGACGTTCAAGACGGAATTTATCCAATACATTGAACATGAACGTTATTATTTTGACGCTTCCAATGGTTCACAGCTTAAAAGTGTTGAAGAGTTAGTTTCGTTGGTTGAGCAGTCGGAACGTGGTAAAGTTGTCCGTGTTACGATTCCAAACGCAACAAATCAGACGTGGTTGTTCAACGTTAAAAAAGAATCAGTTGACGTGAAAAAACTACCCGCCGGAATGCCAGCGGTACACGCAATGCTTGGAACGGCATATATTGTCAATCCGAGTACAGGCGAATCATTGGGAACGCAACGAAGTAAAATTTACATGTTTTTTATGATGCTTACTTTTTTGCACAGATTTCTTTTGCTTGATATTTGGTTGGGGCAAATTATAGTTGGGGGAGCGACATTGATTTTTCTTGTGTTGGTGATCACGGGATTATTTCTTTGGTTGCCCGCGAAAATTACCTCGATTAAAGGTTGGTCAACGGGAATAAAAATACGATTGGGCAAGAGTTGGAGTATGTTTTTATATGATGTGCATAATACGCTTGGTTTTTATATTTTGATTCCTGTTGTTGTGATGGCTTTAACGGGACCGATTATTTCGTTTAGTTGGTATCGTTCGGCGTTTGGTTGGGTGTTGGGTGCGAGACCTTTTCGTATTGCGTTGGAAAAACCGGTTCAGTCAAAAAAATCCGAAACAATCGAACACCTAAAATGGGACGACTTTATCAGACGAGGCGACGAAATATCAAAACGCAAAGGAATCACACGGCTTGTATTACCGCAAACACCGGAAGGTTGTGTTGTGTTTCAACGAATTGGTGCGGGTTTGTGCAATATCGCGGCAACAGATAAAATTCAATTTGATCAATATACCGGCGACGTATTGAAATCAGATTTGTTTGACGATTTATCGTTGAATGAAAAAATAGCGTCGCTTATTTTTCCGTTGCACAACGGCGAAATATTTGGTACGGTGTCAAAGATAATATATTTTTTCGCTTGTTTGATTGCAACTTCGTTACCTATTACCGGTGTGATTTTGTGGTTCAGAAAGCTAAGAAGCTATTACAAAAGACGCTCAAAAAAAACAAATTGAATACCGGTTACGGTGCGTATACCGTAGCCGGTAAGGTAATAGGCTTCGCCCCTGAACAACCGCTTCACGTTGTTGCGCTTGCGTATTCAGCTTCAGGAATTTTAAAGTAGCTTCAGTATAGTCATTGCACTATGAAATTCAGTTTTTATTTATTTTGACAGGATAGCAAGATAGACAGGATTTTTTATTATATCCTGACAATCGTGTAATCCTGTCCCCCAAAGATAAATTTCATAATTGGTTGTGCAACTTTATTTCCACATAATTTTTGTTACGAAAAATGAATACATTTATAGTAAGTCCGTTTTGGCAGAGCATGGATGAACAATGGGTCGGGGCAATGCTTGTTGTGTTGACGGTGATGATATTGATTTCGAGTGCGATTTCGATTGCCCGTGTGCGAAGTATTAACATGTTTTGTGTGATGGTCGGGCTTATTATGATTGCTTCGGTTTTGTTTGCGCCCAAAGCGGATTCGTTGTCGCCGAAAATGTTTCAACTTTGGCTTATGAGTCCTTCCGTTCTCAACAGTTTGTCGATCATACAAATAATGATAACAACATTGACGGTGTTCGGATCGATTCGTCAAGAATTTTGCGAATCGCGCAAGGGGAAAATATTGCATGAGATACGTTCGTGGACGATTGCGGCGGTGAATGTTTTACCTTCTCCGGTGCTTCTTGTGTTTATATTTTGGGTTGAGCAAAACGTGATGATTTCCACGCGGCAGACTGCTCCGATCAATATTGGATTTCAAGTTGGAATTGTTGTAACGATAATTCTGTTAATGATGGTGTTTATTGTTTCATGGTTCAGGAAGCATCAACTGATAGCGTTACATTTTTTTGTCGGTTTTTTTCTTATTTGTTCGGGTGCTTTATTGCCGTGTGTTACAGCAAAACTGTCCTTGAACGCAACAGCAAATAGTTCCTATTCGCCTAACATCCTGTCAATACTTGCAATCTTAATTTTTATGATTGCAATATTTTTAGCAGGAATTAGGCGAAGCTGGATTAAGTCCCGTGTTTCACATTAACCTTTATACTCAAACTACTTTAAAATTCCCAAAACTGGACACGCAAGCGCAACAACTACTTCATGTTGTTACGCTTGTGTGTCCGGTCGGCATAAACTGCTTGAGTACATTCACTAAAATAAAATGTCAATACTTACATCAATTTTTTACATTATCTCAATCGCGTTGATGATTCCGGTAATGTTGGCTTTGCTTTTTGGTCTGGCTTATACGTTGTATATTGCCGGCATCACTGTTTATGAATTTATTGCACGTATGCAACGGCGAGAGAATGAAAAAGAGCTTGTCGCCGCGCTCGAAAGCAAATCGGTAACAATACCGAAACTCGCGGGCAACAATGAATTTGAACAAACGATAAATCTGATTATTGAGGACAAGAACGATTCGCTTCTTGTTGGCAAACGGATTGCGTCGGTTGAATCTTCGTGGCGTGCGGAGTTACAAAAAATATCAGACCTTACAAAATATGGTCCCGCGATTGGTCTAATGGGTACATTGATTCCGCTTGGTCCGGCGTTAGTTGGTCTTGCTCGCGGCGATCTTGAGACGTTGTCCAACAACATGATAATAGCGTTTTCAACGACAGTAGTTGGCGTTCTCATCAGTTTAATTGCGTTATCAATTCATAGCGCAAAAAAGAGTTGGTATCGCGAGGATTCAATTTTGTTGTCGTTTACCGCTGACAGAATTGTTGAGATAAAGAATGTTGCGACCAATTCGGAAAACGGCGAAGTTGCAAATTGTAACAAATGCACCGAAGCCGCTGAAAAAGATTAACCTTAATACTAAGGCATCGCCCAAAAATAATTTTCCCCAAATTAAAAGTGGCAAGTGGTGAGTGGTGAGTGTCTAGGCGAAACTTCCCAATACCTGACACATGCTATACTCATCGCACGATGAAATTCGGTTTTTATTTTTTTTGAAAAGATTGACAGGATAGCAGGATATACAGGATTTTATTATATCCTGACAATCCTGTTATCTGTTATCCTGTCTTAAAAAGATGAATTTCATAGCAGTTACAGTATAACACAAAATCACCGTTAGTCCTTCAAAAACCACCCCTAACGTTAAGGGTACACTAATGGTAATTTTATTTCAGGGCAATGCCTTAGGTGGAAATGAGTTTTTTGGGAATCCCCCACAAATTAATTATAGGAATTTAAAAATGTCTAATACACGATCATTAAGATCGCCTCAAGGGCGTGCGGATTTGTTTGAAGATGGTGGTGAGATAGAGCCGCTTGCGTCGGTTGCTAATCTTGTTGATGTGATGCTTGTTTTTTCTGTTGCGCTAATGGTTGCGTTGGTTTCGTTTTTGCAAGTGCCGTCGTTGTTGAAGAGCAAGGACTACACGGTAATTACCAATCCGGGGCAACCGGACATGGAAATTATTGTCAAAGAGGGCGAAGAAATCAAACATTACGAAGCAACAACCGCCACCGGCGCAGGTCGCGGCGAACTACTTGGTCAAGCCTATCGTTTACCGGACGGTCGCGTCGTTTACGTCCCCGCCGAAAAAAATGGTAACAATAATAACAGCCAAAATCAAAGTCCCGAATAAAATATTCACGATCAAAAAAACATTTTTAAAAATCAGCACGCAGATGGCGCAGATTTGGAGGAGATATTCGCAAGATCAGAAAATAGAATCTGACCTGCGATTATTCTTAGGGAATTTTTTAAAAACGTCCATTTAAGGCAAAATAGGGACATTAGAGACAAAAAAGACAATGTATAGCGGGGGCATTGTCTTTGAACAATCGCTTCACGTCGTTTGTTTGCCCAATACTCTGCGCTGTAGGTTTACCGCAGCTTTGAGAATTTTAAAACAGCTTGGGTATAATGTTAAAAAATACATCTGCTGATCTTATTGCACAGTACATGATTGTAACAGTAATAACATAAATTTGCCATGTTGAAAACGCATAAATAATCTGTTTGCAACTCCGCCTGATTTTTTAGCAAAGAAAAAAAGCACTAAAAAAAACAACCAGTAACTCATGTTACGCACCAGCGGTGCGTTTGATTTTTGCCGCTCGCGACTCCTATCTTTCCAAGCGTAGGGACAACGCTTGCCGTCGCCCTTATTTTTGGGGCAACCGAAAGGGTTGC
>JAIRWK010000406.1 GCA_031268995.1 Planctomycetaceae bacterium | reverse complement strand
GAGGAAAAGGCATATAATAAAGAGCTTGCGGGGAGGCGTGTAGTGATTGAACATATCAATGCGAAAATAAAAACATTCAAAAGCATGGCATATCCTTACCGGGGACATTGCTGTAACCGCCATTCGCTAAGAATGACCTTGATTTGTGGTATCATAAACTATGATAGACCGATTTAGAACGCTATTAAACAAGTCTAATAAATATTTTTGCCATATCTTGACTAAATTCACTATAATCAAATACCTGTATATTATTCTCCTAAAACGGTAAGCCCTATTCCCTTCCGACTCTTTTTTCATACCACCTTTTAGAAGTTTCTATACCGAAACCGGTATGGGCTGTAGGTTTCGTCCTTGAACCACCGCCTCGCGATGTTGCGTTTGTGTGTACAGCTTTGGGAATTTTAAAATAGCTTGGGTATAACCGCTTTATATTGGCTACGGTATAGTTGCAAATTATCTTGTAAATTGTTTTGGGTCGATGTTGTATTGTTTTATTTTGTATCTTAATATTCTTGAGGTTGTTCCTAGATCGACGGCGGCGGCAACCATATTTCCGCGACTTCGTTTGAGTGCGTCCATTATTATATCCCGCTCAAAAACCGCAATACGTTCCTCAAAAGTTCCCGAACCTGTTGTGTTCGTTACCCGCGAATTTTGCAACGTCGGCGGTAAATGATGACCATGGATAACACCGCCTTGACTTACCAATATTGCACGTTCAATTGTATTCTCAAGCTCACGCACATTGCCGGGCCACCTATAACTTGTCAACAAATCAATCGCCGACGGACCGATTCGTTTTATTTGTTTATTTGTACGTTTTGAATATACCGCGATAAAATGATTCGCCAACAACATTATATCACCGCTACGATCACGAAGCGGCGGCAACATTATCGGGAAAACATTGATTCGGTAATATAAATCTTCACGAAAAGTCCCGCGTTCCATTGCCGTTTCGAGATTTCTATTCGTTGCGCAAATTAGTCTGATATCTGCTTTGCGAGAAGCGTTGCTGCCGACACGTTCGTAAGTTCGTTCTTGCAAAACGTGCAACAATTTGACCTGAATAATCGGCGAAAAATCACCAATTTCATCCAAAAAAAGCGTTCCGCCTTCCGCCTCTTCAACCCGTCCTTTGCGTTGCGTAACAGCTCCCGTGAAAGAACCCTTCTCATGCCCAAATAACTCACTTTCAAGCAAATTCTCATTCAACGCCGCACAATTCACCTTTATAAAAGGACGCTTTGCCCGCAAACTCGCAACATGAATCGCATGCGCAACAAGCTCTTTGCCCGTACCGGATTCACCTCTGATGAGTACAGTTGCGTCGCTTGATGCGACTTGGTAAATTGCCTGATATACTTCACGCATTGCGTTTGAAGTTCCGATTATGTTTTCGGGGCAAAAACGTTCACGCAACTCATTCTTTAACCGCGTATTCTCTTCCTCAAGCGAACTATGAATCGCGGCAGATTGACGGCGCAACTTCACATCGTAGGCAATCATGCTTGCAATTACACGCAAAAAGTGCATGTCATGATCCAAAGAAACCGCATCACCATCATAAGAACGATCCACCGAAAGCGTACCCAACACCTCCGTTTCACAAACAATCGGAACACAAATAAAACTAATCTCACCAGTATTTTTTTGCCGTCTGTTGTAAATCCGATCGAGAAAATTCGGCTCCTCCGATACCTTCAACACCGTTACTGGTTGTCCCGTTTCAACCACTTGACCAACTATACCTTCGCCGCGTTTATAGGTCAATTTGCCCTGTTGATATATCGTCTTACCTTGCGCAACCTCCAACACAAGCCCCTCCTTGTCCGGCGTAAACAGCAAAATCAAACCCCGCGACAAACCAAGCTCATCATTAAGTAAATCAAGCGTCGAAGATAACAACACATGTTGATCCAATCCCGAACTAAGCAACCTGCTCAAACCAAGAATCACCTCAAGCTCCTTCGCCCGACGTGAATACATTTCTATATTGTCCATTTGATTTTTTGTAACAAAATATACCGCAGCCGGTATCATGTTCACGTTGTTTTAAAGCCGGACATGCAATCGCCATAACCATTCACGGTTATTTTTATACCGAAACCAGTATTGGCGTTAGGCTTCGCAGTTGAATTACCACTCGGTGGAATGTCTTTATAATCAGGCTGTTTTAAAATTCCTGAAGCTGAACACGCAAACGCAACAACGTGAGGCGGTTGTTCAAGGGCGAAGCCTATCGCCCTACCGGCTACAGTATACCTGCGTCTTTAACAGCACAGATTGTATCTATAAATTCACTTTATGCCTTTATTTTTTGCCCTAAAAAAATAAAGGCACAAAAGCACATTACAAAAACATCGTTCATATGACTTAAAATTTCATAAAAACAACCTCAAAAAATAAAATCCGTTGAAATACACCGCGATCAACAGACTCGTATTTTTATAACCGTCTTAATTTTTTGGGAACTTAATGTAATACAGATGTTTTTATGCCGAAGTCTATCGCACATATCAACTTTGGTATAGATTATTCGCACTTCAAGTTTCGCTTACCTCTGCCTGCTTACCAATCGGCAAACAGGCAGAGAATAACGAAAATATACCGAAGCCGGTATGGGCATTATTTCGCCCTTGAACAACCGCCTTACGTTTTCACGTTTGCGTATCTAGCTGAAAATCAGAATTTTATTTATATCTAAACCGGTATCGCCCAAACTTGCGAACTATTTAACGCTTACTTTTGCACCGCCTTCTTCAAGCTCTTTTTTGAGTTTTTCTGCATCTTCTTTTGACAAACCGCCTTTGATCTTAGCAGGTGCATTCAGCGCACTTTCAACTAAAGCCTTCGATTCGGTCAAACCACCGCCGGTCGCATTCTTGACAACCTTGATGACCGCAACCTTTTTATCTGACGGAAATCCTTCGAGAAATACGTCAAATTCTGTTTTTTCTTCAGGTTTATCCCCGCCGCCATCGCCACCCGCAGACGGAGCCGCAACAACTACCGCACCACCAGATGCAGGCTCAATTCCATAAGCCTCCTTCAAATAATCACTAAGTGCTTTAGCTTCCTTTAAAGTTAAATTGGCTATTTTGTCGCCAAGTTCTGTAGTTGTGGCTGAAAATTCTCTTGCTTCACTCATTAAACTCTTCCCCTTTCAAATTATGCGTCTTAAAACGCAATTAAAATTGGTTGTAAACGTAACAATCAGCCCGACTGATTACCGGCACTTAAAAATGTCGGCATCGCAAAATATCAATATCGAACAGATCGAAACAATGTAGGAAAAAATGCAGCCCGCCAAATACAAAACGTAAAACACGGACTACACAACAATTTATTTTTCTTTGTGGTACAAAAACCGTTACCAACCGTAAATGATTAGCTCCGGTCGCCTTTCGGCTTTATCAGCATCCGTCTGCGCCACCACCAGCGTAGCAATCTGCTTATTTCTTAACTTCGTAACGAAATTCGTTACTCATTTCCATCCTCAGTTTGTGTTTCTGCCGCCGTTTCGCTCGAATCCCTGTCCGCGATCTTCGCAATCTGACTAGCAACTGCACCACCGATAGAAATAACTTGACCCGAAAACTTTGCCCCAACACCGACAATTTGACCAACAAGTACAGAAATCTGCTCTTCTCGTGTAAACCACTTGCTAACCTCAATTGCCTGCGCCGCATCAAACGCCTCGCCGTCAAGTACAGCACCTCTAACTTCAAATCCCTTAATGTCTTTATTCTTAGATAAACCGACAACATCCTTCGCAAGCGCGACAACATCAGAAGAACCCCAACATATCGCATTCGCTCCAGACAAATTCTTAAACGCCGCCGCTAAAGGCGTACCTTCCGTTGCGCGTCCAGCTAGACTGTTCTTGATGACCATCAAGTTGATACCCTTGCCCGCCAAACTAGCACGAATAACCTTATTTGAATTAGCGTCTATACCAGTCAGACCGACAAGCATAAGGTACTGAACGCCTGCGAGCTTATTCTTAACCTCATTTGTAATTAACTGTTTAACGTATTTGCTCATTTTATCTCAAAATTTTTAACCAATTATACCGTAGAAATTTCTACATTGAAGCCGTCATAGGTGTTAGGCTTCGCCCTTGAACAACCGCTTCACAACATTACGCTTACGTGTCCGATTCTGGAATTTAAACAGCTTGAGTATATTCACTCCCCAATTATACCGAAGTCGATATAGGCGTTAGGCTTCACCCCTTAACAACCGCAGTCGGAAACTATTTTGTTACGACAATATTACGGCGACTCCCGGAGACATCGTTCCAGACAAAGTTATTGACTTTACGAACTGCCCTTTAACTCCGACGGGTTTGATCTGCTGCAAATATTGGAGGAACGCCTCAATGTTCTCTATCAATTGTGTTTTGTCAAATTTGATCTTGCCGACAACAGAGTGAACTATCCCTAACTTGTCGCTACGGACTTCAACTTTGCCCGCCTTATATTCCTTGATTGTCTTCGCCACTTCCATTGTAACCGTTCCGGCTCTAGGTGACGGCATTAACCCGCGAGGACCAAGTACCTTGCCAAGAGGTCCCACCAGTCCCATCACATCCGGCGTTGCTATACAAATGTCGAAATCCGTCCAGCCGTCCTTAATTTTCGCAACAAGATCGGCATCACCAATTACATCAGCACCGCCGTTTTTTGCCTCTTCTGCCTTTTCGCCCTTTGCAATCACGCAAACTCGGAGCGATTTACCGATACCGTGCGGCAACACAATAGAGCCGCGTACATTTTGGTCAGACTGCTTCAGATCAATACCAAGCCTAACAGAAATATCAACACTTTGATTAAATTTCGTCGTGTCGAATCGCTTGAGTAAATCAACTGCATCCGGCAAGGCTACCGGAATTTTACTGGTCTTTTTCGCGTCATTTCTATAACGCTTCGAATGTTTTGCCATGACTTTATGTTGAAAAGTTTTCGGTAAATAATGAAGACATCTTACAAACGATGCCCTCTCCCGTTTTATGTTGGTCGTTGAAAATAATAATTTCCAACCGCTTCGCATTGTTGTGATTCCGTGTTCAACTCGATGGATTTTAAAGTAACTTCGGTGTAATACATACCGTAAAATACACTTCACAATGAACTTATTTTACGATGTCGAGTCCCATACTCCTTGCTGTACCGGACAAAATATTTCTTGCCGCTTCAGCCGATCTTGCGTTCAAATCTTTCATTTTTTTCGCCACAATATCGTCGATCTGCTTAACGGTTATTTGCCCAACTTTAACTCGCGGCACATTACCACTACCATTCACAATACCCGCTGACTGCTTCAAAAGATCGACACTATGTGGGGTCTTCGTCTCCAACTCAAATGTACGATCACTGTAAACTTTCACCACCACCGGAATACGCATCCCCAAATCCGCTTTAGTCCGTTCATTGAACTGCTGCACAAATTGACCGAGATTCAACCCGTATTTCCCCAACGCCGTACCAACCGGCGGTGCCGCTGTCGCTTGACCGCCTTTGGCATGAAACTTTACTGTAGCTGTTAATTGCTTTGCCATAATTCTTTGAAATAAATTTAATTAAAGCCGCTTTATTGTAAACCGCTCACACTTTGAACTCCGGCAACTGTCATTGTGCAAGTTAGCGAAATTCACATTGTGTTCGATTCACATCAATCGTTTTTTGAACAATAAAAGCTCAAAAAAAACAACTCACTTTACGCCCCTATAAACCTCTTAACCGTGAACCAGCACAAAACACCCAAATCCTTGATGCCAAACACATTAACCAACCGACAAAAACCATCAATTCCACTTCCCAAAAGTACGATTCACGTCAAAGGGCAATATTGTAAAGCACATCGTAAATCTAACAACCCCCCCCCCTCTCTTTGCGTCGTTAAATCCACACCGTAGCTGGTATGAGCGGCAGACTTTGCCATTGATCAACTGCTTCGCGGTGCTACGCTTGCGTGTTTAGCTTTGGAATTTTAAAACAGCTTGATTGTAGTTTATTTGTCCCTTGTGTCCTTTAAGTCCCCTTTGTCCCTTAAATATACTAGACTTGTTTAAGAACCTTGAAATGCTATAATAGAGGTCATGGAAAATAAAAATAAGACGGGCGATACCCAAACGGTTCTTTTTAAACGGTTACACGGTGTAAGCCCCGACACGTTTA
>JAIRWK010000363.1 GCA_031268995.1 Planctomycetaceae bacterium | reverse complement strand
TTTCAAAAACAAAAATTCCAAAGTTGCGAATTTTTGTAACGATAATTCTATTGGGCTTTCTCCTGAACGTTGTCTTGTTTTTTTGGCTTTTACTCTTGTTGAACTTTTGGTAGTGATTGCGATCATTGGTGTTTTGATTGCGCTATTATTGCCCGCTGTTCAAGCTGCAAGAGAAGCCTCAAGACGATCACAATGTTCCAACAAGTTGAAACAAATCGCGTTGGCGTGCCATAACCATCATGACACATACAATACATTGCCAGCCGGAATGTATTGTGTCTATCCAGGTGCGCCGGTTTCGGGTACTAACTTCCAACACATGATGAGTATGTTATGCCAACTTTGTCCATTTATGGAAGCACAAAATGTTTATCAAATGATGTACGACGCACAAATGGGAGCGTGGTCAAATATTCCTAACGGTATTCGCGGCATAAGTTATGGTTGGATGTGTTGTCCGTCCGCCGGTAAAGAGCCAAATTGCGGCGCGGCTAGCGGCGGAAGTGACGGCTCTACAAACGGAATTGGTCGCAATAACTACCATCCTTGTTTCGGAGATGTTGTTTCTAATATAGGAACATGTCAAGGAACGGGTTTTCCCGCAATGGCTTATCCTTGCCCCCGCGGATTTTTTGGATTAAAAAATTCGTTCGGAAGTTCTGATGGTACAAAGGGGTTTGGTGATATAACCGACGGACTTTCCAACACGATTTGTTTTTCTGAGCGACTCGGAATGATGACTTCCAAAAGAGCAAACTCGTGGGATAAGAGCAATCCTAAACGCAGTTCAACAGTTGCCAATTGCGACAAACGGACTAATTGCCTTACTGCTTTGTCGGCGGATTATGCGGCAATTCATAACAGTCCGGGAATTATTTGGGCAGCTGGAGTCAGAGCGATGAACGGTTTCGAGACAATTTTGCCGCCCAATTCAGGAGCGTGTATTGCTGATGCATGGGGCAATGGAAGATCATTAACAGCCGCATCAAGTGCGCATACCAACGGTGTTAATTGTGCTTTTGGTGATGGTTCGATTCATTTTATTACGCAGTCGATTAACGCGGGAAACATGAGCGACACATCAGACATTTGGCAATACGACACTGTAAATAGCGGTGCGTCGCTTTGGGGCATTTGGGGTAATCTCGGTTCCGCAATTGACGGTCAACCGGTTTCCTTACCGTAATATTTTATCGTTTCACTTGGCATATATACTGAAGCTGTTTTAAAATTCCTGAAGCCGATTACGCAAGCGTAGCATCGCGAAGCGGTTGTTCATGGGCGAAGCCTACCGCCCATACCGGCTTCGGTATATCGTTTGCGTGTGTGCCAAGTGGACCACACAAATCAACACATAAAAAATTATGAAACATTTACTTTTTACACTATTACTGGCAATATGTTTGGCGGGTTGTCAATCAAAACCAGCAGGATTTCCAAATATTGTACAATGTAACGTTATTGTTACAGACAACGGCAAACCTATTGCGGGAGTGTCTGTCTCGTTGCACTGTGAGTCATCCGTGAATTATTTTTCTAGCGGAATCACGGACAAAAACGGCGTTGCCGAAATAAAAACATCGCAAGGAACTTATTCGCAAAAAGGTATCCCAATCGGCAAAGTAGTTTTGATATTAAACAAGACTCCTAAAGTTGATGACTGGTATACATTGGAAGAGCAAAGTAATATGCCGACAGATGAGTTGATGGCATATATGGAAGAAAAACAACGGCGCAGTGAAAAATTGCCGCCGGTTATTCCGCCAAAATTAACAGACGCATCAACCACTCCGTTGACAAAAGAAATCAACGCTGCAACAGAATGGAATGTCAATATTGCGGAATATAAGGAAAAATGAAAGTACGTTATTTTGACTGTATGGTCAGGACATTTGCTTGTATACCGGAGCCTACCGCCCTACCGGTTACGGTATAAAAGCCCAATATACCAACTCAAAAACACGTAAAAATTGATTTTGCGTCAACTAGCTTGAACATAAAATGTTATATCACTAGACAGTCAAAAATAATTGGTGTTCACCAACCGTTAATTGGTGTTCACCAATTGCCAATTGGTGAACACCAATTTACAAATTTTGCCCGCCTAAATGTTCAAAAAAGACAAAAATTGCCCAAAATTGCTTCAAAATGATACAAATTTGGTTGAATTGATCATTGTCTTTTTGTGTAGCGGGTTGATGTTGGGAGCGCGATAGTCGTCTCTATGTTGTGTTACCCTATTGTCTTTTAAATGGTGTTGTGGTACTATTCTCCGGTTTGCTTGTTTTTGCAAGTTGAGAAAACTTTATGTTGTTTTCGGTTTGGAAGCGGGCAATTGCAGAGGTTGACGTTACGTTTGACAAAACGTTTTGCAAACATTTAACAAAAAAATTTACAGGAGAATGATGTATGGGCAAAATTTTACTTGGTGTGAATATGGAGTATGTTCGTTCGGAGGATAAACCTTTTGAATGGGGAGTTGCGAAGGCGGCGGAGCTTGGTTATGAATTTGTTGAGCCGATGGTTCATTGGGGGCGAGAGTTGCTTAGCGAAGCGGGGTATTTTCATAGCGTTTCAATGCTCGACGATCCGTTTCGGATTCGTCGGGTTTGTGAAAAACATGGAGTTAAACCTTCGGCGTTGTCTGCGCATTGTCCGCTTTGTAAACCCGACGCTTCAACTGATTATCTGAAACAAGCGGTACGTTTTGCTGCCGAATGCGGTGCCGGAGTCGTTTGTACAGACGAAGGTCCCAAACCCGTTTGGTCAACTGAAGCCGAAGATTTTTATTTTATGAAATATGTTCTCAAAGAATCTGCGGCGGTTGCGGAATTGCGCAACATTAAAATCGGTATCGAACCGCACCAACAATACACAGTCAAACCCGATTTATTCGATAAAATTATTGCTCTTGCCGGATCGCCTGCTGTAGGCGCGAATTTTGACACAGGCAATTCTTATCTTGCCGGACAAGACCCGTATGTGTGGTTGGACAAAATCAAAAATAAACTTGTCCATCTACATGCAAAAGACATTTCCGTTAACCAATCAGATGCCGAACGCGGTAACGTAACAGGTACGCCTGTTGGTTGTGCGTGCGGGGACGGTGTGATTGATTGGGGAAAAGTAATCGCAATTTGCAAAACTATTCCGCAGGACATCGTTTTCAGTGTCGAATGCGGAACGGTTGAACAAGCTGCGAAAAGTATTGAGCATCTCCGCAAATTGGTTTAAGATTAAAATTATCGATCATCGTTATACTGAAGCTACTTTAAAATTCCAGAAGCTGAACCCGCAAACGCAACGACGTGAAGCGGTTGTTCAAGGGCGAAGCCTATCACCCTACCGGCTGCGGTGTAATAATGAAAATCCGTTTACTTTGTCTCTCGTTTTCCTACAATTATTTCGTGTCTTTTGATCGTACAAGTTGATTGAATAGACATTGAGAAAAAAATTGCCGAGACGCAGGCGAAGTAAACTTAACATTAAATTTAGGAGTAAAAAATGAGTAAAAAAAACGTATCTCGTAGAACGTTTATCAAATGTGCCGGCGTAGCGATTGCGTCGCCTTTGGTTGTTCCGCGTTCGGTTTTTGGTGATGAGCAAAAAGCTGCGCCGAGTGAGCGGGTCGTTTATGGTCATATTGGAATTGGTAATCAGGGCAGGCATCTTTCGCGAAATTTTGCCACTGTTAAAGAAGGACAATGCGTTGCGATTGCGGATTGTTTTAAGAGCCGCAGGGAAAACGCGGCGCGGGCTTGCAACGGAACCGCGTATGCGGATTTTCGTGAAATGTTGTCGCGGGACGATATTGATTGTGTTATTGTTGCAACGCCGGATCACTGGCACATTCCAATCGGGCTGGCGGCGGCGAGAGCAAAGAAAAGCGTTTATATTGAAAAGCCGCTCGGTTTGACAATTGCGCAGGATATTCTTTGCGAAAAAGTTTTCAAAGACCAAGGCGTTCGATTTCAATACGGTACACAACAACGAAGTCAACGTCACTGTTGGCTTGGTTGTCAACTTGTCCGTCAAGGCGTGATTGGTAAGGTTAAAAAAATAGAAGTCGATGCGCCGAATGGTCATGGCGGCGGTTCTCTTGCGGAAGCGGAAATTCCAGCCGATTTGGGCAAAGACGGATTTGAAATGTGGACAGGACCAAGTCCGATCAAACCATACAGCAACGGACGTTGTGCGCCGGATGGTACGTATATGGTTTATGATTTTTCGATTGGATATTTAGCTGGTTGGGGAGCGCATCCGTTGGATATTATGGTTTGGGGTTCAGAGGCTGATCTTTCGGGAACGGTTATTGTTGAAGGCACGGGCGAATACAAACCGAATGAGTTGTGCAGCGCGGTTTTCAATTGGAATATGAAAATCAAACTCGGAGACGTTGACCTGACTTTCAAACACGGCGGCGATAGAACAAGATTCATCGGCGAAGATAATTCGTGGATCGAAGTACGTCGAGGCGGGACAACCGCAAGCAATCCCGATTTGCTCAAAACGCCAATCAAAGAAGATGAGAAAACGTTGAAATTCAATGGCGACGATCGTTACCGCGGCGGTGGCAATCATTACCGCGATTTCCTTCTTGGCGTGAGAGATAAAACTACGCCCGTTTCGACATTGAAAGATGCCGTTCGCAGCGATACGATAAGTCAACTTTGCGATATTGCTGTACGGACAAAATCAGTTGTCAAATGGGACTCGTCCAAATTAGCATTGATCGACCCAACGCCAGAACAAACGGCAATGCTCGACCGCCCAATGCGTGCGCCTTGGACGTTATAAGTTGACGTTGGAAAATGACGTAGAAACAGAAAATGACATTGAGGACAAAAGCGACAGTATCACATTTGCCCTCAATGTCGTAGCTGGTATTTTTAATTTTTAAAATTATATGAATGGTATTTTTGATATTTCGACGCAAGAAAAGCGCGAACGGTTTTTGATTATATTAGCTGGGATTGTGCTGGTCTGTATTGTTGTGCCTTTTTGTTACAGTTATTTTGGCAAGTCGCTCTCGAATTTGAAGGCGCAAAATACAAAACTTGTCGAATCAATAAACAAACTTGAAGCGGAAGTCAAGGACGAAAAACAAGTGCATGAACGTCTTGCGGAACTTGGCAGACAATCGTTGCCGCCTGGTGAGCAAGTTAAATCGCAGTATCAAAATTGGCTTTCCGATACCGCCGCCGCAGCAGGTTTACGCGAAAGAAAAGTTGACAGAGGTACAGAAGCAACCTTCAAAAATTTCTATAAAAAATATACTTTCAAACTCACTTGCAAGGGAAATTTTGAACAGATTGTGGAATTTTTGCGAAGATTTAACAAGGCAGATTATTTACATCTTGTCCGCAAAATTTCACCCGCTCCGATAAGAAATTCCACTCTCATGGATGTTACGATAACGGTAGAGGCGTTGTCCGTAACAAATGCAAAAACAAGTCGAACATTGCGCACGTTGAGCAAGGAATCTTTGAAAATTACGCCCGATGAACAATCCGTACTTGACGAAATCAAAGCGCGTAAATTGTTCACCGCCTACACACCGCCAACGCCGCCATCGACCGAGCGAACGCCTTCGCCCAGAGAGCCGCCGTTCTACCAAGCTCCATACTGCTACGTAATCGCAATCGTCGAGTCCGATGGACGTACACAAGTTTGGATCGATCACAGAGCCGTCGGCAGACAATATAAATTGTATGAAGGAGATTCGTTTAGGTTGGAGGGTGTTGATTGCGTTATCAAGAAAATCGAATTTGATCGCATTCATGTTGATGCCAACGGGCAATTGTTCGTTATTAGACAAGGAAAATCATTCGCCGAATACGATTGAACTTTTTTTTTAACCACAGAGAATACAGAGAATACAGAGAACACAGGGAAGAATTTTTTTGAGTGCAAAATATACGGAAAAATTAAAATAAAAATTCGTATATTTTTATACTCAAGCTACTTTAAACTGAACTTTTGCAAATTTCATAATTATTTGTATTAAAATGGGTTATAACAAAATTTATTAACTTTGTTATATTTTGACACAAAAATATTTTTTGTGTCTATGTTATGAAACCCT
>JAIRWK010000318.1 GCA_031268995.1 Planctomycetaceae bacterium | reverse complement strand
CGGTGAATATCAATTCATTGGAAATAACGACAGATTTTTCCAAAACGATCAACGACCGTTCAACACTTCGTCTGTTGCGGAAGTTGGAAAAAAAGCATTCTGAAGCGGAGGTAGTTCACGTGATTTTGGACAATGCGAGTTATACCGTAGCCGGTAAGGCGATAGGCTTCGCCTTACCGGCTACGATATAAACGGTTTTGCCTTAGGGCGATGCCTTATTGGTTGAAAAATTGTGAGAGGGTTGAGGGTGTAAGATGTTGACTAATAAGACGGTTTGTGTTCTTGATTCGCATGGGATACTTTATCAACTTTTTCATGCACTGCCTCCAATGAATAGCCCGCAAGGTGAGCCGGTTGGTGCGATTTATGGTTTTGTTCGTGATCTTTGGGCGTTGATTGACAAGCTCAAGCCGAACTATTTTTTCTGCGCGTTCGATATGCACGGCGCAACTTTTCGTAGCGAAATCTATAAAGACTACAAAGCAAACCGTCAGCCCATGCCGGAAGAATTGCGTCCGCAAATTGAATCCGCTCGTGTAATTCTTGACGCAATGTGTATTCCGGCGTTGGGATTAGGGGGATTTGAGGCGGATGATATATTGGCGACGGTTGCGCGTTTGGTTAGTGAGCGGAATGGTAATTGTGTGATTATAACTTCGGACAAGGATTGCAGACAATTAATTTCGCCGCAAGTATCCCTCTATAATTTACGCAAACAGATTTTTTATGGTGCGGAAAATTTGTTAGCGGATTGGGGGATTAGACCGGATCAAGTAGTTGATTATCAGGCGTTGGTTGGTGATAAGACGGACAACGTTCCGGGTGTACAAAACGTAGGAGCTAAAACCGCCGCCGAACTTCTTAACACTTTCAACAATCTCGACTCAATATTCGACAACATCGATAAAATCACCGGTCAAAAAAAACAAGAAAATATTAAAAACGGACGTGAATTGGCGTTTTTGAGCAAGCGGTTGGTGAAGTTGCGTGATGATGTGCCGATTGAAATTGATTGGAAAAATAGCGAATTTACCAATAAATACGACAACGAAAAATTACGGTCGCTGTTCAACCGCTTCGGATTCAAATCTTTTTTGAACAAACTGGAACGTTCTGAAAATAAACCAAATTACGGCGAGGTCGATTCAAAAAATGATTCGAGTTCTCTTTTGGGTTTTATGTCTAATGTTGACGGCGGTTCTGATCGTGTTGCGGACAAAGTTGACGTGCGAGCGAGTTTTCCTTTGGAGCCGATTTATCATCTTGTTGATTCGTTGGAGTTATTTGAGGAATTTTTTGTCAAGTTGTCTGAAGTTAAAATATTTTCGTTTGACACGGAGACGATTCCGCTAGATTCACGTTTCGACGCAACTTCGCCGCGATACACTAACATCGTTGGTTTTTCGTTTGCGTGGAGCAACGACGAAGCGTGGTATTTACCTTTTAGGGGACCTCTTGGCGCGTTGACGTTGGATTTGGAAATGGTGCTTGCAAGATTGCGTCCTTTGTTTGAGGACAACGCGATTGCCAAAATTGGTCAAAATCTGAAGTATGATATTGTGGTTTTGTGGAACAATGGTGTCAGGCTTCGCGGGATGTTTTTTGATACGATGATTGCGGATTATCTTCTGCGGACAGATGCAATCGCTCACAACCTCGACGAATTAGCAGAAATTTACCTCAACCACACGACAATAAAAATCAACGACCTAATCGGCAAAGGACAAAAACAACGTTTGATGAGCGAAGTACAAACGTATTTGCTCAACGAATATGCCGGCGAGGATGCGCTTGTGGTTTGGCATTTGTATCCGTTGTTGCGGTCGTTGTTGGAGTTGAAGCCGGAGATTTTGCGGTTATTGGAGAATTTGGAGTTACCGCTTGCGGAGGTGCTTTCGGAGATGGAGTTTGTGGGGGTAACGGTTGATGTTGATGTTTTGCGTGGTTTGAGTGTTCGGTTTTCGGATGAGTTGTGTGGGCTTGAGCAAGAGATTTTTCAGCTTGCCGGACATGAGTTTAATATCGCGTCGCCGAAGCAGCTTGCAACTGTGTTATTTGACGAGTTGCAATTGAAGAGTGTCAAGAAGACAAAAACTTCGGCGCAAAGTACGGATATTGAAGTGTTGGAGGAGTTGGCGATGGTGCATTCGTTACCGGCGAAGGTTTCGGAGTACAGGCAACTTGCCAAGTTAAAAGGAACTTATGTTGATGCGTTACCGAAGTTGATACATCCTATTACGGGGCGGATTCATAGCTCTTTCAATCAGGTTACAACAGTTACAGGACGATTAAGCTCAAGCAATCCGAACTTGCAAAATATCCCCGTGCGAACACCAATCGGACGAGAAATAAGAAAAGCATTCAAAGCGGGAATTAATTATGATCAATTATTGTCGTGTGATTATTCGCAAATTGAGTTACGGGTGTTGGCGCATTTTTCGGGTGATATGCGGTTGTGTGAGGCGTTTTGGAACAATGACGATATTCATACGCGGGTAGCGTGTGAAGTTTTCAACGTACCACCGGAAGAAGTAACTTCAGATATGCGGCGAACCGCTAAAGCCGTAAATTTCGGCGTAATTTACGGGCAAACCTCATTCGGGCTTGCGAAACAGCTTGGGATTACGGACAAAGAAGCGCGGGATTTCATTGACAATTATTTTGAGAAATATTCGCAAATACGCGATTATCTTGATTCGATTTTGGACAATTGCATAAGAGACGGTTATGTTTCAACATTATTCGGACGGCAACGCAAATTTCACGAAGGAGTTATTCGAACACAAAGACGCGGCAGTTTGACGCAAGCGGAAAGAATGGCAATAAACACCGTAATTCAAGGCACGGCATCAGATTTAATAAAACAGGCAATGGTACATTTGATAACAGCGATTCCGCCGGATTTAAACGCAAATTTATTGATACAAATACACGACGAATTAGTTTACGAAGTTACAAACGAACACGCCGAACAACTAAAACAAATCGTAACAAAAACAATGACCCTAAACCAACCACTAAAAGTCCCCCTAATCATTGATGCCGAATTGAGTGAACATTGGAATTAAAAATTATCCTGTTGCCCATACCGGCTACGGTATAACGTTTTATGATTCATTGTTATGCGGTATTGTTAAAAGTGATTCGGTGAAGTGTTGATTGGACATAACTGTCCAAAATTCGTGATCTGCAAAAAGGAGGATCGGTTCCGTTTGAAGAGGTTCTTTGTATTCCCAACAACTCACATAACGCCTGATTGCATTTTGGGCTTCCGGCAGATTGCCCAAAGCAATATAGGATTTCGCCGCTCCTGCATGAATTTCGGTACTTTCAAAACGCTGAATATATTTCTCATAAAACGTAATATGATCTTCTGTCTTGGCTTTCCGAAATAATTCATCAATCAGTGCATCAGGATGGTACCAATTCTTACAGTAACTTCTTGTTTTTGATGATGAAATCCTTCTTTCACTTAATCCGAGTAACTTCTCATCTCCGTTTGTTCTTAATTTCGGTCTTGATTCCAACAACATTTTGGTTGTATTTTGAGAATCGGAAAGTTGGGAAATAATTTGGGCAACACCCCATAAACCTTCCATAGGTTTCGTTTCGTTTTCCCTTTCCCTTATCAACTGTTCCATAAAATTTCGGCTTTCTTTCCAACAACCAAGCTGACATGTTGCCAAAAGAAACAGTTCAAAATGAAATTCAAAAATCTTATAAGATCGACCAGATGATATTGTCTTCAACAACTCATAACCACTTTGGAAAATATCCTGTGCGAATGAAATTCCGTTTTTCCAGTCGTGCCGGAAATACGCCAATTCCGCAAGAGCGATTGCTTTGACTCCTTCAAAGCCGTCAACACGGTCAAAAAGTTTGACACCTTCGTTGACCTTGCCCAAACGTATTTTCTCGAACGCATCGTATAATTTCGTTGGTATTGCTGTCATTATTTATCCTTTTATACCAAAGCCGGTTACGGTTTGAATCCAATTTTCTGATCTTGCGAATATCTTTCTCCAATCTGCGTCATCTGCGTGCTAATATTTTTTACCGTTATTTTGTATTTGCGAAAAAGCCGAAGTAATTTTTTGCGTTGTTGTAGCATATATTTTCTATCATTTTTCCGATGAGGTCGTAATTGTTTGGGATGAGTCCTTGTTTCATATCTTTACCTAGCATATTGCAGAGTATTCGGCGGAAATATTCGTGGCGTGTGTATGACAAAAATGAACGGCTGTCCGTCAACATCCCAACAAATTTACTCAACAAACCTAAATTCGATAAAGTATCCAATTGCGATTCCATGCCCTTTTTTTGATCCAAAAACCACCAACCGCTCCCGAATTGCATTTTGCCCGCAACACCGCCGCCTTGAAAATTACCTATCATTGAAGCCAACATTTCGTTCGATGACGGATTCAAATTGTAAACTATTGTCTTCGGCAAATTATTGCCCCGATCCAGTTGGTCAAAAAATCGCGATAACGGTTTGGCAAAATTACCGTCAACAATCGAATCAAATCCGGCATCAACCCCAATACGATTGAACATTCGCGTATTATTATTGCGGACAACTCCGATATGCAATTGCATTGTCCAATCGCGATCATTGTTCAAAACCGCAATATAATGCAACACCGCAGATTGTAAACGAATCGCATCCGTCTCGTCTATTAGTTTACCGTTGCGCAATTTACGAAACCGCGAATCCAAACCTTCGTCCGACTCGTAATTGCAATAATTAAATAACTCAAAACCATGATCCGATAAACGACAACCACACTCATGAAAAAAATCATGCCGCAACTTCAACACCGCAAAAAGATCATCAAGTGTACGTATCGCTAACCCCGAAACTGTACCAAGATGATCAAGATACGTATTGTAATTTTTTATACTTTGCTCATTTATTGTCCCGCCAAGCGGAATCGGACAAGCAAATTGAATTGCCTTGTCCGGTCTGAATGTCGGCAATACTTTAATGTCAAACGAATCGTCTTCGGCAATTGTTTTGTGAAATTCAAGTGAATCGGCGGGATCGTCGGTTGTGCAGACAAGCTCAACGCCCATTTGTCGCATAATTCCACGCGCCGTAAATTCCGGCAATTGGAGTTTCGCGTTGGCAATATCCCAAATATTACCCGCAGTGTCCGCCGACAGAAGACAATTCGAAATCCCAAAAGGACGCTTCAACTCAAGATGAGTCCAATGATAAAGCGGATTACGCAATGTGTTCGGTGTTACTACCGCCCATTTTGAAAATTTCTCCCAATCTGATGCGTCGCCGGTAATAAATTTCTCATCAACACCGCACGCCCGCATTGCTCGCCATTTATAGTGATCGCCAGCGAGCCATATTTGGGTAAGGTTTTGGAACTGTCGATTTTCCGCCACTTCCGACGCGGGAAGATGACAATGATAATCGATTATCGGTTGCGATTTAGCGTACTCATGATACAACCTGATTGCTTCATCGGATTGAAGCAAAAAATTATCCGTAATAAATTCAGTCATGATTTTAACTCTTTAAAGATGAAAATTGGCTGTCCCGTTAGGGACAATATGTTGTTAGAAAACTATTTGCCAAAAACAAATTATCTCAAATTCGGTCGATTTTGGTCGATAAAAATCAACCGAATTCGAATAAAATTAATTTTTATTCCCGTAACGGCAACGTTCCAGTTGCCGCAATCGGAAGCGGTACGCTTCCGCTACGGTTGGTTGTTAGAGCCGCTCTTTTATGTTTTTTGTTCTTTCTTTTTATTCTGTTCTTCTTGTCGGTAAACGAGTGGACCGTCAACTGCGTCGAATATTGCGAGCAAATTCATTAGACCGGCAATCACAGTAATATACGTTCCCAACTCAAACAAAAAATGTAATTTTTTTGAAATGTCTGTCAACGTCGGCGCAACTCCCGTTTTGTCCATATCATCAATTTGAGGCGGTGCCATGAATCGACCGAACGGCGGCGATTCGCCTGAACTCGTCCAAAGGGCTTGTATTATTGATGGAATTGCTGCCATTCCGATACATGCTTGCGGGATGAAAAAGAGTCGTTGATCTTGTTGTCGCCAAGAAAAATAAACATTGCGAGCAATTCCAATATTTTCCACCTCACCATCGCCGCCCCAATCACTGCACATCAAACAACCCACAACGAACGCTGGAACAATACACAAGAAAAATATTATCGCCTTTGCGCGGCGACCTTGATACCATTGCCCAAGTCCCGGAATCAACCACGTCAAAAAACCAGCATAAACCGGATTGCGCAAATCTATTCCGCAAACTTGATCATACTCCGATAACTCAACTTCACCCGTTTTAATATCAACAGACTCTGACATAATAAATTTAATATATTTTTAAATTCCCGAAACTATATTGTAGCCGGTTGGGGCGACATGTTGCGTTTTTTTTATCCATTCAACAGATACTGATTGGCAATCGTTATTCCGCTAACAATTGCGCCGATGATGCCAACCATTCCTTGATCTGTTCCGCAAACGTAGAGGTTCTCAAGGTGGGTTTTGCCATCGTATTTTTTGTCGGGCGCGCCGTAAATCGCGCCGTTTTCTTTGCCGGTAAAACGGCTTATAGTCAATGGCGTAAACATGTCGGTATCAACAACATGTTTGCGAAAATCCGGCATAAAACGTATTGCCGATTCGAGTGTCTTGTCGTACCAGATTTGTTTTGCTTTGCGGTAATCTTCTGTTGATAGATTTTTCCATTGATCAAAATTTGCAATCGCTGTTATACGAATAAGTCCTTCGCCAAGTGATTCGTTGTAATCAAAATTATTAGGCGAACAAATTACTCCGCTTCGCAAATCGACGGGCATATTTGGTTTTTCGTAACAAAAATTCTCAGAGTCGTTGAAAAATACGATTGTGCGGTCGTGACCGAGTTGTTTAGGTTCTTTATCGAGTACACTTATTGTTTCGATAAATCCGAGTTGACCTGTTCCGAGTTGTTTTCCGTGTTCATCGGCGAGTTGGCAATCGCAGAGCTGCATTGTTTCCGACCATCCCGCCGACGACAAAACATTCTTCGCCTCAATCTCCGAACCATCACTCAATTGAACCTTCTCAACTCGCCCCAACTTTGAGAAAATCCGGCGAACTCCCGTGCGTAAACGTAACTCGCCGCCAAGCGTTTTGAATTTTTGTAACAATTTCTTCAATATTAAACGCACACCGTCAAACGGACGCGCAAAACCTTCAAGAAAAATTGACCTGAACATGATACAGAATTGTCCGAACTCCATATCACGCTCACGCGCACCGCCATAATAAAGTAGCGGACAAAATATCATCTCCGTCAACAACGGATCCGTAATATGCGATTTGACAAATTCGCGTGCCGAACCGCCGGAGATGCCGCGACCAAGTTGATCGTATTCAAGCAATGCGTTGACGAGATTCATAAGCCCGTCAATTTGGCGTGGGAAAAATTTGCGCACTTCGGAAACGAATAGTTCAAAATGATTGTTGAAATTTAGCCGGATGTCGGGAAAGGCGATAGTTGAGCCGAGTTGCGGAACCAGAGCAAGCTCGTCCCAAGTCAAACGCAAATGCCTCAAAAGACGTGAAAGAGGTCCCGATTTTGTTCCTTTGGGAACGTAGTTCGTCAACGCGTGCAACCCAACATCAAGAGTACGTCCGCGTTGTCGGTAGAACGAGTTGAGACCGCCGATTGCGTGGTGTTGCTCTAAAATACAAACGCTCTTGCGATAATGCGCCAACCGTATCCCAGCCGCAAGCCCCGACATTCCAGCCCCAATAATCACCGCATCATAAGCCATATTTTTTTCCTATATATTTCGCCACACCGAAGCCGCCAACATCGCTAAGCCTAATGTAATAATATCGTAAACTAGCCGGTCTAATATTGGCTGATTATTTTTTTAAAAATTTTTGTGCTTATTTTATTTTTGTGGGAATCATGTTTTTTAGAAAAATACCATACAACGGTAAAGAATTTCACCGCCGGAGAATTGTACACAGGTATTCCGATCACGCAAGGCAGGTGTCAGGAAAATGATTTCATTGCGATTCCGGCAATGGTGGATTGTGGAAAAGCGGAATCGTATTTTTTAAGGGACTTTAGGGACAAAAAGGACACCGCGACCATTCACTCAACATCGTTGGGAAAATTTCTCGTGTGATCTAAAACTTTTTTTAGCACGAGATGGTCGCACATTAAGTCTTTGGTAATGCTTTGTCCCTTTTGTCCTTTTTGTCCTTTAAAAAATACTCATTTATTTTTAAAACGGATGTTGATGCAGATTTCTGTGTTGGTGTGGTACTTGTTTTGGCGGGAGTGGTTCGTCGTAGTTATCTGACCATTGTTCGCGATCTTCGTCGGATGCGTAGTACCGCAACCACACTTCCGAATCGCCATACGAACAATCCCAATGAATATAGCAATTGCAATACCGTAAATTCTTCTCTCGCGATGGAAGAATCTCGCGATAAATCAATACATACAACTCCCGATCCGACAAATGGTCCGAAAAATCAAGAACGATCTTTCTCTCGAATAATTTGTTGATCAGATCGAAAAGAATTATCGACAACTTCTCATCTGTCAAAGATTCTGGCGTTGGAATATGCAGCTCCGGTTCAAACCAACGATATATCGGCTCTATCGGCGAAACTTCCCACTCAAGCATATTTGCCAAAAACTCATTTTCAAAACGAATCGGAAATCCATGCCAAAATATTCGACTCACCGACTCGTCAACATAAGGCTCTATCTCCGCACGCAATTCCGCATTGCGCAACAATTCATCAACATCCGTATTAGGTGTTCCTTTGAAATTAAATAGTCGCTCGTACATAAAAAATTATCTCCCGTTTTTGTTTCTAAGCAGGTCAAAATTTCTGTTTATTTTTCCTGTTTATTTTTTGTTGTATACTCAAGCCGTTTTAAATTTCATGGAGCTGAACACGGTAGCGTAACAATGTGAAGTGGTTGCTCAAGGGCGAAGCCTATCGCCCATACCGGCTCCGGTATAACAGTTCGCGGTATGGTTGCCGCGATTCGACTTTGTGAAATTGTTACTGAAAATTGCAAACAGTTCAACAATTATTGACACTTTTTTCAGAAAAAAAACTTTTGGCAAACATTCAATTGTTAAAATCGTTAAATTTCAACAGATTTTCTAGGGATATTGCGAACAATCGAGCGTTTTTTTCCTTGCGGACAAATAATTTTTTAACACGAAAGGCACGAAAATTACAAAAGACACGAAAGGGGATTTTAAAAGAAATTTTTCGTGCTTTTTGTACTTTTTGTGTCTTTCGTGTTAAGATCTCATGTTACGCACGATACGGAAATGATGGTGATTATTCCGTCGATTGATAGAAAAAAGGTAAAACATTGTTCGCGTCCCGTTAGGGACGGAATGTGAGGACATTTCAAACGGTTTAGTTTTAATCACATTGTGTCTCTACGGGACACGAAATATGTTTTTACCATATTTTCTACCAACATTTCGT
>JAIRWK010000283.1 GCA_031268995.1 Planctomycetaceae bacterium | reverse complement strand
AGTACGTCGTGGTCGATGTTACCGAAAGCCCGATCAATCGCCCCAAAAAGAACCCAAAAGAGTATTATTCGGGAAAAAAAACGGCACACGCTGAAGACACAGGTCATCATTGAGCGGAGCAGTCTGCAAATCATCGACATACAGGAAGCCAAAGGTAGCGAGCATGATTTCAATGTCTATAAAGAAACGGTAGGGAAAGGCATCAGCAATTCGATACCGCTTGACGCTGCTCTTGGATACCAAGGGATAGCAGAATACCATACAAACAGCTTCATTCCGATAAAGTCAAGTAAAAATCATGAACTGACCAAGGAGGAAAAGGCATATAACAAAGAGCTTGCGGGGAGGCGTGTGGTGATTGAACATATCAATGCCAAAATAAAAACATTCAAGAGCATGGCATATCCTTACCGGGGACATTGTTGTAACCGACATTCGCTAAGAATGACATTGATTTGTGGTATTATAAACTATGATAGAATGGTTTAGACTGTTATTAAACAAGTTTATTCATAAATAGGAAAAAAAGGTTAAAATCTAAGTCCAAGTTTTTATACCTTAATTCGCTCGCCCAAATTTCCCGACCACCGCTTTTGCGGGAAAATCAAATTCTGAACACCCTAGGTTAGGGGTGGTTTTTTAGGGGCTAGGGATGGTTTTATGTCAGCGTGTGTCCGGTACTTGGGAAGTTTCGCCTAGGCACTCACAAATTGCCGCCTTTTTTGTTTGGGGAAAATTATTTTGGGGCGATGTCTAAAAAATTTTATATTTTTCTACCCGCCTACACGTTGGTTTGTGGAGGTGGTATAATTCTTATTGTTGTTCTGACGGGAAGATTGGCGTGTATATTTTGTGGTCGGGATGTGTTTTGATTGTATGTGTAACAGAGTTTGGTATGAAAATTGCCCAAACAAAAAAAATAGGCGGCAAAATGAATGAAAATAATATTTACAAACCTGAATTGATGGAAGTTGTGGAAGTAATGCAACACACGGTCGATGTCAAATCCGTGAAAATACGTTTCAAAAACGAATCGAAACGCGATACTTTTTCGTTTTCGGTTGGTCAATTTGGTCTTTACAGTGTGTTTGGTTATGGCGAATCGACGTTTAACATTTGTTCGAGTTCTAATTGGCGGGAGTATATTGAGTTTTGTTTTCGTCGAACTGGTCGTGTAACGGAGGCAATGTGGGGAGTTGTTGCGGGGGACACGATAGGTTTTCGCGGGGCTTACGGCAATGCTTATCCGACGGAGGATTGGGAGGGCAAAGACCTTGTTTTTGTGGGTGGTGGTATTGCGATGCCGCCGATTCGGTGTGCGATTTGGTATGTTTTGGAGAACAGGGAAAAGTACGGCAAAATCACAATCGTTTATGGTGCAAGGACGGTTGGCGATTTAGTTTTTCGTAATGATTTGGCGAAGTGGTGTGAGTTTCCCAATGTTGATGTATTGCAAACGGTTGATCCAGGCGGCGAGACACCTGATTGGAATGGCAAAATCGGTTTTGTCCCGACAATACTAAAAGAAGCAAAATTCAACGCACAAAACGCCGCTGCTCTTGTTGTTGGTCCGCCGGTGATGATCAAGTTTTCGTTGCCTGTATTATCTGAAGCCGGAATGGATGCAAAAAATATTTACACCAGTTTGGAAAACAGAATGAAATGCGGCGTAGGAAAATGCGGACGTTGCAATTGCGGACAAATATATGTTTGCAAGGAAGGACCTGTTTTTACGTTGGATCAAATAAATTCGTTGCCCGACGATTATTGAGTCCTTCGTGTCCCTTGTGTCCTTTTTGTCCCTTAAAAACTCCAGAAAAAAGTATTGTAAAAAAAGATAATTTATTTTTTCAAAAAATTAGTTTGCCAAAAGTGATTGGTTGTAATTATACTTTTGGGGTCTTGGTGGTGTTTGGGGGGGATTTCTGTTTTGTTGGTTGTGGTTTGGCGAAATATTTTTTTGGCGGGGTATTTGTTATGTATGGTGTTTTGGTTCCTGTTGGTGCTGGTGATCCGGTGGAGCTTTCCAAGCGTGAGATGGTGGTTGGTCGCAAGGACGGGTGTGATGTTGTGTTGCGTTATGACAATATTTCGAGTCGTCATTGTCGTTTAGTTTTATCTGCGGGGTATTGGTATGTGATTGACTTGGACAGCAGCAACGGTGTTAAGGTCAATAATGTGCGGACAAAAGATCGGCGGTTGGATTCGGGCGATGTGTTGTCTGTAGCGAAGCACTCATTCACTATCAAATACGATCCGGCAAAAAACGGCGCAACCGGTGAAAAACCGCCGTTAATGTACCAAGAAGCCGAAATAATGTCCCAATCATTATTGGAAAAAATAGGTTTGCAAAAACCGAAACAAAAAGAATCCGAAATTGACCAGCAAAAAAATAAAACAAACGAATACGCTGAAGATGATAATGACCCAAACGACGACGAAGAAATCGATGCCAATGACTCAACTGTACTATCCGACGAATCACAAGGCAAAAAAAATTACTTCGATCAACTAAAATTCGATTGACCAATACACGCAAGCGTAACAACATGAAGCGGTTGTTCAAGGGCGAAGCCTACCGCTCATACCGGCTTCGGTATACTTTGTCTATTGAGTCCTTTTTGTCATTTATGTCCGTTGTGTCTTTCAGTACTATGAACCGACATTAAATTTTTTGACAATCAAAAAAATATACTCAAGCTGTTTTAAAATTCCTGAAGCTGGACACGCAAGCGCAACAACGTGAAGCGGTTGTTCAAGGGCGAAGCCTATCGCCCTACCGGCTACGGTATAACCTTTAACAAATTGGTGAAAAAATGAGAAGAGCATTTACATTAGTGGAGTTGATGGTAGCGATGACGTTATCATTACTTTTGTTATTAGCGGTTGCGAAGTTATTTCAAGGTGTTGGCGACACGATAAACGACACGCAATCCACATTAAACATGTCCTCAAACATGAACAACGTCGCCATGCAACTAAGAGAAGACCTAGACGCAATATTCCGATGCGTTGAAAACATAAACAAACCTCACGATATGGTTGACGGCAGAGATCCGGCAGACAAAGGATATTTGGAAATCATTGAAGGCGATAATAACGCAATAACGTATGTTGATGAAAACGGTGCACCAGATACCACAATAGGCGATGTAAACGACATTCTAATGGGAACCGGAAAAGTAGTCGGCGCAAATAGAAAATATCGCGGTTTAGTGAATGGCGAAGTTTGTGAATCTGATTGTGCAGAGATCGTTTGGTTTGTTAGAGGAACTACGTTGTATAGACAAGCGAGATTGATAATAGGAGATGATGGAAATCTGCCGGACAAATACCTGTACCCACCAGGTCATACTGACGCTGGTGAGTTTATGCCAATAACCAATTTTCATGGCACAAATGATGTGGCAGCCACTCCCTTAACGGGAGATGAATACAGACTCCACAAACTAGCGGATTTAGCGAGACGAGAAAATCGTTTTGCACATTATTATGTAGGAACAGGGACTTTTCCTTTCCCGCATGATCCAAGATATAGGGAATTACGTTTGCCAACAATGGCTGAACTTGATGGCGGTTTTACTGTATCTGCTGTACCCACTCATCCGACAAGTGTCGATCTTTGGAACAGACCCAACTATGCAGCTCATGCTGTGAATTCGAGCTTGCCGGAAGATGCTAGAGGCAATGGTTGGCTTGCAACAGGATCACGGGCGGGCGAGGATATAGTTTTGACCAATGTGATTTCCTTCGACATAAAAGTCTGGAATCCTGCCGCAAATGGTGGTGCTGGAGCATTCGTTGATCTTGGTGGTGGTAGCGCAGGAGCGTTTGGCTCAGGCGGTCGCTACTCCGGCGGAAGCGGTGATGATGAAATTCTTGTGCAGAGAGTATATTTTGATGAAAATAGAGATTACGGTGTGCCTAAATCTATTCCCGATCTTTCTATTGATCCAACAGGAAACACATGGGTGGAAAATTCCGCTCATCACGATATTGGGGACAAATACCTTTATCGTGAAGATAAAAATGGCGTAGAATTACCGCTGTCAAATTTACCAACTGGCGCATATACCCCACCAACGCCTCCTCCGTCTAACCATGCTTGGCCAACTTCGACTTTAGAGATAATTGCTTGGAACGGGGATAGAATGCCGCGAACTTTTGATACTTGGACGAAATATTATGAAAATGCTTATCGTAGAGGTGGAGAAATTAGTGATCTCTCTTCTGATCCCCCTGCCCCTGTGTCAATGACAACTAATGTCCCTATGTATAAATCAGGAGTCAACAGAATTAATAACAATAGTGCTAACGACAATGCCAGATTCACTGGTACCGAATACTACTTGGTTACCTTTGGACAGGAGCAATTGGGTAGTCCGCCAATTAACAGGTGGCACTACGAACATAGTCCTAATCCTAATCCTGATCCTCCACCTGATCCTAAAGCTAACCAAATTTTCAATACGGATTTTAATCCTCATCCTGTGACACAGAGAGGAATGGGAGTGATGCTTGACGAGGGAAAGGGACATGCTAAATATTGGGAAAGTCCACCTCCTTATGATGCGAAGTTGCGGGGTATAGAGATAACGATACGTTGCTTTGATCCTCAAAGCGGTAACATCCGTCAAGTTAGAGTTGTGAGACATGTGGATTAATGAATATACTCAAGCTGTTTTAAAATTCCCGAAGCTGGACACGCAAAAATATACTCATCGCACTATGAAATTCAGTTTTTATTTTGTAACCGTTCACACGGTTTTGTGTTTGTGCGGTGATGGAAATTGTTTTTTAACGTGAAATACACGAAATTTCCGCGAAACAACACGAAGCTATTTTTCGCGATCTTTCGTGATCTTTCGCGTGTTTCGCGTTTGAAAATCTGTTCTGTGAACGGTTACAAAAAAATTATGGCGAGAAACGAGTTTACATCTATATTTTTACCGGGTATGCCGGTGCCGGAGCCGCCGGATTGGCGACCATTTCTTTATATGATTTTTCAGGGTTTTATGATTTTGGTTTTTGTTTTATTTATAGGTTTTTTGGTTTATGAGACGGTGATGGATGTGGTGGGCAAACCGATTTGGCTTAATGGGGTTGAGTTGGCGAAGCGTCAGACAACGCCGCCGACCAAAGAAGAAATCGCCGCACAATTCAGTTTGATTTCGCCCTTGCCCAATTCTCGCCTCAACCAGAGACTTGTAACGATAATCTGCGTTTGGAACCCTGATCCTTTCACGCAATTGAAATCTTCCGGCGGTGAATTATTGCCATCTTATGAGCCGGAGCTTTTTGTTGACGGGCGGCAAGTGAATTGGACAACTAGATACGGCACAAGTTGGTTTGTGCAAGTTGAGTTGAGGGCGGGATTGCACAATTTATGGGTTGCGAATTTGGGCACGGAGTTTATTATTGATTTGCCCGCGAATGCCGGATTAGCTGGTGAGTCGTCTGCGAAGTCAAGCGAGAGACAAACAAAAATCGACACAACCGCAAACGACCGACAAACCGATTACGATTTCAAAATCAAAAAGGCGTTGTTTCCTGTTGTGCGGAGTCATCCGTTTGTTGACGATGCGGGCAAGTGCAACACGTGCCACGAAATAATCACCGGAAAACCCAACCCCGCCGCCACCTCACAACGCCCAATATTAAGACCCGTAAACAACTCATCTGCTTGTGTGGATTGCCATGACAAAAACAAAATACATTCAGCACACGGCAACAGACTTGACATTTGGGAGAATTGCTCAAAATGCCACATCCTACACGGCACAACCACAAATGTAAAAGGATTATTAAGAAGGGACATTATGCCGTAGGGAACTTATAAAAACCATTTCAAAAATCAGCACGCAGACGACGCAGATTTGGTGGAGACATTCGCAAGATCAGAAAATAGAATCTGATACGCGATTATTCTTAGGGAACTTCCAAAAACCTCATTTTCACCTAATTTTTTCAACAAAACAACCTCAGTAGTAAATGAATCCACACACACCCAACCTCATTACCTCATTGTAATATTTATTGATTATTGGTCATGTACAAGCGAAAACGGCGCTTGGGTGCGTTTTTTTTGTCATTTGGTGTGTCTTTTTCGCTTGCATATATTGTTACGATAAATGTTATATTTAGGTTTTATTATTTTTATTAGTGTTATTTATTTAATTTATATTTAACGGAATTTAGTAGAGGTTGTTGTTTTGGTTCGCGTCTTCGCAATTGATAAAATTCGATGACGTTTTTATTGAGTTTTACTTCGGCACGCACTAAACGATTCGTCCAAAGTGAATCCACCATCCATTGATGTCCTAAAATATTAACGTTGCCGTTATTGTCAGTCCGTCGAATAAAAATTATTGTTCCTTGAAGTGGTTTGTCAAGTTTTTGTTTCATTTGCTCTGAAATCTCATAACGATTATTTGTTTCCTTAATTGTTTCCCAATGTTTGTCGCGATGAGCATCCACATAAAGGTTGGATTGGTCAACCAACGCCTTGTAATTTTTGAAACGAAAACGTTCCCAAACACCTTTTTGCTATTTTCCGTTGTAGTTTTCGACGTTTGCCTGAAAGCCGGTTTCACGCGGCGCAAACACCGGGGGCACCCCAAGCAACAAACAAAAACGAATCACCTGACCAACGGAATCAATACCAGAGAATCCAGTAAAAACGGTTGCATTGTCAAATTGGGCATAGGTTGGAATACCAAATTTTGCCAATGCTGTTTTAACGCAAACACTGTATTTTCCGCAGTCATCCGATGAAACGAACATGCCCAATGACCATGTAACGAAATCCCATTAAAAATTTCGTAACTATTCAGTCGCCCTGATTTTTTTTTGACATTTGGTATTGACATGGTTTTCTGAATTTATTATTCTTTTGTGATGAATCGAGCGGATTTTGGTAACATTTCGGATTCGGAGTTAATAGAGCAATTGTTTGCCGTCATTAATCGGATGGCTTTACGAATTGCGGAGCTTGAGGCACGTCTTGGCATGAATAGTTCTAACAGTTC
>JAIRWK010000249.1 GCA_031268995.1 Planctomycetaceae bacterium | reverse complement strand
ATTGAATGGAGGAGAAAATGAAAAAGATGAATTTAGTGCCAGATTTTGTAGGAATTGAAATCAATACTGCTATTGATTTTAGGGCAAATGTTAATTTAGGCAAACGGGGGGGGGGGGGGGCTATATGTGTAAAGGTAAGCATTCCAATTATCGTAACGATAACTCTTTGGGGATTTCTCCCAAGCCCTTTCGTGTTTCTTTTGGTTTTACTCTTGTTGAGCTTTTGGTCGTAATTGCGATTATAGGAATTTTAATCGCTTTGCTTTTGCCCGCAGTTCAAGCCGCTCGTGAAGCGGCAAGACGAATGCAGTGCCAAAACAATTTGAAACAGTTCGGTCTCGGTGTACACAATTTCGCGTCGGCTCACAACGAAGAAATCGTTCCGATGGTCTTGCGTGTCGGATTGCCGTCTTATAACATTTTGCTGATGCCATTCATGGAGCAGCAACCTTTATACGACGAGATAATGGCAAACGGACCAACAAACGCGCTCGGCGGAATGGGAGCTGGCGCACATCGGACTTGGTGGAACGCACTCAGCGCAGACAAAAAGAAAAGTTACGGTTCGATTTCGTTTTGGCATTGTCCAGGTCGGCGAACCGGCTCAGCAATTTCTTCAAACGGCGGACAAGATGATAGTTATCTTTATCAAGGTCCCGTCAGCGATTACGCCGCTGTGATGACTTGGATTGGTAGTGGTAATACAGGTTCACCGCCTACTCCCACGGATCTTGCCGATATGTCCTGTGTCGATTGGGCGCATCAATGGCAATGTGGAAATTGGGATAGCGGCGACGAAACGGAATCAAAAATCGTCAGCAATTTTTCGCCAATGCGGGTAGCGAGCCAAACATCGAATTATACTCCCCGCGATACCTTGTCGTGGTGGGCGGATGGAACAACTAATCAATTGGTTATCGGTGAGAAACATGTCTCACAAGGCTACTTGGGGTTGTGTTACAACGACAAACATGCAGGAGAATGTACCGCATTAACTTTAACCGCTCACGGCACGTACGGCGGCAGATTTCCTTACGGCTTGTTCCGTCTTATTCAAGGAGATGCGAGTTGCCGTATTGCAAGAGGTTCCGGCGATTATATGGGGAGTGTTATGGGTGGCGACGGATACGAGAATGCTTTTGGTTCTTGGCACAGTGGCGGAATTTGTAATTTCCTGATTGGTGATGGTTCGGTTCGTTCAATTGCCAATACGACTCCGGTTTTCACCGGAGACAAGATTTTGTTGAAACTTGCTGTGGTCAATGACGGCAACCCGATCAGTTTACCTTAATTATAATCAAGCTGTTTTGAAATTTCCGAAGCTGGCTCGCAAGCGAAGTATCGCGAAGCGGTTGTTTATGGGCGAAGCCTACCGCCCATACCGGCTTTGGTATAACCATTATTTAGTACAAAAAATGAAAAATTTTACACTTATTTTTGCGGCTTGTGCCGTTTTGTTTTGTGTTGGTTGTAGCAAAAATATTTCCGTTTCGGGAACGGTGAAGTACACGGACGGTGCGCCGGTTACTATGGGTGCGGTGATGTTTTCGCAACCTGATTATGTCGGAGCGGCACCGATTCAACCGGACGGCAGTTACATCGTGTCCGGCGACAAGGCTGCTTCGGGGATTCCACGCGGAGAATACAAGGTTTGCGTTACGGCAAGTACTCCAACTATGAATCCGCCCGCCGGTTGGGAAGCGGGTGTTTCAATGATCGATAAAAAATACAGCGATCCCGAAATGTCCGGTTTGACTTTGAAAGTCGAAGGGGTAACGAAGTATGATATAATGGTTGAATATCCGCAAACGGGACGGTTAGAACAAAAGTAATACGCCACCATGCCGTAGCCGGTAGGGCGATAGGCTTCGCCCTACCAGCAATCGCTTCACGTTGTTGTGCTTCAGGAATTTCAAAACAGCTTGAGTATATTACGCAAGGGTTGCCTCTGCGATTTTTTTTAACATGGGGGTTGCCCGAAGGATTATACGAAATCAATGTAGACGCATCAGACGACAACGAACAATCAATAATCGCCGACCCCACCAACCCCAAAAACATTTGAAGTCAAAAAAGGTCAAAAAAATGTGCGCGAGATTATTGTCGAAAGAGCAAAAATAGAGAAATATACCGTAGCCGGTAAGGCGATAGGCTTTGCCCCAGAACAACCGCTTCACGTTGTTGGGTTTGCGTGTCCAGCTTTAAAACAGCTTGAGTATAAACACTAATGAGAATTTCCCTAAACTGCTTCAATGATACTTTGTCCATTTTTTAAATTAGCACGCAAATGACGCAAATTTATGAGGATATTCGCAGATTTTATCTTCTGATCTTGCGAATATCTTTTTCAAACCTGCGTCGTCTGCGTGCTGATTTTTTTAAAAATGTTTTTTGGAAGTTCCATCAATATTTTTATTTTAGACTGCGTTTTTTTAGTTCTTTTTCGACATATTGCCAGTCTGTAAATTGTATGGTGTCGAAACCGAAATTTGCTGCGCCTTCGATGTTTTGTTTTAAATCGTCTATAAATAATATATCACCGGCGTTGAGATTAACATTTTTGCCTACTGCTTTTTGAGCTGTGTTCATGGCGTATTCGAAAATTGCTTTATCCGGTTTCATTGCGCCCACTCGAAAACTTAACACGTGATTTTCCGGTATCCACTTCGTCAAATAACTATACTTTGAAATAACATGATTCCAATGTCCTGAACTTGTGTTCGACAAAATTCCACGCGGGAAACCAGACGACGAAAGATTCTCCAAAAACGGATAAATAAAATCCATCTCAACAAAAATATCATTGAACGCCTCAGCTAATTGCACAAAATCTAAATCCGCCCCAAACTTGCCGCAAACCGTATCAAAAAATTCACGCTCCGTCACCAATCCCATCTCAAGCCTACACCCCCAACCATCCTCATAAATCACTCGATACAACTCATCCGCCGAACAACCCAAAACCGCAGAACCACGCCCCAACATCACATCAACACTAAATCGCAATAAAACATTGCCCAAATCAAAAAATATAAATTTTCGTAACATAATTTTTACTTTTATAATTCATTTTTAAATCAGCACGCAGATGACGCAGATTGGAAGGAGATATTCGCAAGATCAGAAAATAGAATCTGATCTGTGTTATCTGCGTGCTGATTTAAAAATGGTTTGTGGAAGTTCTCTATTGACTGTTTATTATGCGGCGGCGTTTTCTTTTAGGTTTTCGTTGTTATTTACGTTTCTAAATTCTACGCCAGCGTGTGTTGAGACTCCTGATTCGTGCATTGTAATTCCGTGTAATGTTGAGACGATTGACATTGATTTTTTTGAGTGTGTAATCATTATGAATTGTGTTTCGTTTTCAAATTCTTTTATTGTCCGCAAAAATCTGTCAACATTGCCCTCATCCAACGCCGCATCGCATTCGTCAAGAATACACACGGGATTCGGCTTGTATCTGAAAAACGCTAACAACAACGCAACACACGTCAACGTCTTCTCGCCACCGCTCATCAACATAATACTCTTCAACTCCTTACCCGGCGGCTTCGCAATTATCTCTATCCCAGACTCAAGCACATTCGACGGATTCTCCAACACAATATCCGCACTGCCACCGCCAAAAAGATGTTGAAATAAATCTATAAAATGATGACGAACTCCATTGAACGTCTCTTCAAATAAAACTTGGCTTGACGTATTGATTCGTTCGATTGCGTTTTCGATTGAACGTTTTGCGTTGACCATGTCGTTGTATTGGAACGAGAGTGAATTGTAGCGCGTTTCTAAATCGTCAAGCTCGTCAATCGCATCCAAATTCACACTCCCAATACGCTGCAACTTCAAACGTAAATCCTCTATCGCTTCCTTGTAATCAATATCCGCCGCATCCGTTTTGCCAGCATCACTTGCCGCATCAGTTCCGTCAATATTATTTGTAACGTTAATTATTTCGTTAACCTCGCCGTCATTCTTTTTTGTTGCAATTATTTCATTGACATCAATATCATAATCTTCACGAATACGCCCTGCCAACGTTTTTTGTTCTTGTGAAATGCGTTCAAGTTCAAGTTGTTTTGCGTGTTCTTTTGTCCTGATTTTATTCAAATCGTGTTGCAGGCGTTTATATTCGTTTTGTAATTTAGTTCGTTTGCTTCCGATTTCGTTTCGATTTTCATTGACTTTTGTTAATTCATTTCCTAGCGATTCTTTGCGTAAATACATTCCCGCCAACGCCGATTCGATTTGTAGAATTGCAAGCAAAATTATTTCGCGTTTACGTTCTAACATTGTGCTACGTTGTTGATATTCCGCCAACATGTTTTGTCTTTCGGTGAGATGATCTTCAAATTGCCGTTTGCGCTCGTTCAACGAAACAAGCCGCTCCTCACTTTTGGCAAGCGCAATTTTGACCTCCATTGTTTTTTGTTGGTGTTCCGACTGTTTCGTTTCCGCCTTCGCCAACTCCTCACGAATCCCATCATGCCGCAACCTCAACGCATCAACACCAGCATCAAGTTTACTCCGCGTCTCAATCGTTTGCTCAAGCTCATCTGACATGCTCGCTAATTGCGTATTCAATTTGTCAACTTCTTCGCTTACATTCGCAATCTGTTCATTGTTATTTTTCAATTGTTCTTCTACTGTTGATAATTTTTGCACCAACGAATCATAACCCGCAACCGCTTTTTGATAATCACGTGATTCATTATCAACATCACGCTCATCGTTTGCCGCCCGCTCTTTTGCAACGACAACCGCGATTTCTATATCTTGCACTTCGTTGTCCAACAAAGCCATCTGCTCCGTCAAATTCCGCAACTCGCTACGTCTTGCAATCAATCCCGACGAAGTATTCGGGGGACCCACAACCAACGCACCATCAGTCGTCAATAACTCTCCGGCAATCGTTAAGAACGAAGCTTGATCATTACTTTCTTTGTAAAGTTGTACTGCGACCGCCATGTTTTCGACAATCCACGTCCGACCAAGTAAACGCCTTGCCAAGTGCATGAACGGTTCTTTTGCTTTGACGTATTGATCCGCCCGTCCGTAAACTCCATTGCGTCCAAGAAACCCGCGACTCTTAACCCAAGGCGGGTCTTCGTCATTCGGGTCAAGCCAAATGAAACCAACACGCCCCGCAAATTGCGCCGCGTTTCGCTCAATATGACGAAATAATTCACCTTTGGGAGATACAACTACATATTGCGAATTTTGCCCCAACGCTAAATCAATCAGAGATGCCGACTCAACATCCGCATGAAGTAAATCTGCAACAAGACCAAAAACATGACGAAACGGACTTCGCGGATCACGCGATTGTTGCAACACCTCACGCACACCCGGACTAATTCCTTCATTTTTATTGATCAGATCTTCCAGAACCGAAATACGTTCGCGCATTCCGCTTTGGCGTTGTTTTTGTTCGGACAAATCGTGCATTAGTTGCGTCAATTCGTTTAGCCGTCTGCTTTTCCGTTCCCGCGTATGATGCAACTGTTCTTTTTTATGATTGACGGTATCCTCAATATTATCAACCGCGTCATTGAGTTCGTTGTATTGTAACGATAATTCTTCACGTTGTTGTTTTAATTTTGTCAACCTGATATTGTTCTGTTCAATTGTGCGATGTTGCGATGATATTCCAGATTCCAAACCGCCAACCACACCGGACAAATTCGCACTTTGCCTGCTCTTATCATCCGAATCCAACCTGATCACATCTAACTCCGCCTGCAACTTCGTACACAAAACCGCAAGCTCCTCGTCCTCATTCTGCAAGTTGCAATATGTTTCGTTGACTTCTCTTTTCGCCTTGTTTGCCTTGAAAATATCCTCGCCCGTCTTTCGCATCAACTCTTCAATATCAATACTGCGAACATTCAACTCGGTCAACGATTGCCAATTGCGAACGATCTGCGAACTCAAATCATCGGCTTGTGTAAATTGTAATTCGATAGCGGACTCTTCGCCCAAAATTCTCTCACGCAACGCCGCCGCTTCCCCCGCAAATTTACGCATCACAACATCCGCCGATTCAATATCATTGTTCACACCGGACAATAATTTTTCCGTCTGTTCGGATTCTTCGGTGAGTTTATCGATTTCTTTTTTGAATGCGTCTCTTTCGGCTTGCAAGTTTGCGGACAGGTTTTGTCGTTTTTGTAGATCGATGATTGCGGATTGGATACGGAGTTCTTTTAGGCGTGTTGTGTATTCGCGGTAGAGTTGTGCTTTTCCGGCTTGATTTCGAGTGGTTTTGAGTTTGTGATCGGTTTCGGTAACGATGTCGGAAAGGCGAAGAAGATTTTGATCAATTCGTTCGTGTCGGCGTTGGATTTCTTGTTTGTAGGCGTTGAATCTGTTTATTCCGGCGGCTTCATCAAAAATCACGCGGCGTTGCACAGGCGAACTTTGAATCAATGACTCAACACGACCTTGTTCAATAATACAATATGCTTGTGTGCCGAGTCCTGTTCCGTTTAGTATATCTTTTATATCTTTGAGACGTGATTGTTGCCGGTTAATTTGGTATTCGGATTCTCCGCTGCGGTAGATTCGGCGAGTGATGTGAACTTCGGGCGTATCGAGTTTGAAGATTTTTTGGGAGTTGTCAAAGGTCAATGTAACTTCGGCGGAACCGAGCGGAGCGCGGTCTGCGCTGCCGTTGAAAATAACATCGGTTGACTCGTTACCCCGCAACCGTTTCATACTCTGTTCGCCAAGAACCCATTTAACCGCGTCAACTATATTAGATTTGCCCGAACCGTTAGGACCAACAATTGCGCTAATACCGCTACCGAATTCAATACGAATCCGATCCGCAAAGCTCTTAAAACCAGAAAGCTCTATCGCACGCAGCATTGGTAATTATTGGGTAAAGGGATTTGGAAAAAATTTTTTGATAACGGTTTTAGACTAATCAGATTTGATTAACGAAGCAGCTTGCCTGTACTAGCTACAACTCCCCACAGCGGAGTATAACAATTTTACAGAAATCCCAAAAGACCAATTTTTCCCAATAACTTGCCCATTTAAAAAATTAGCGTGCAGATATACTCAAGCTGTTTTAGATTTCATTTTTTTTACTGAAGATTTGGAATTTTTCTGTTAGTATACTGAAGCTACTTTAAATTTCCTGAAGCTGAACACGTAAGCGTAACAACGTGAAGTGGTTGTTCAAGGGCGAAGCCTATCGCCCTACCGGCTACGGTATAAAGTACGTAGTTCATCGCGGAACTTTTTTTTTGCAACGAAAAGCCCTTACAAGCCGAAACAAAATCGTCAAACTTTTCGTAATATTTATTGTACAATATTCTCTTCTTAAAAAATTTCCACAAACGCTCTATCACATTTAAATTTGGAGAATAACCATGTAAATAATGTAGTATTATTTTAGAACCCGTCAATCGTTTTTGTAACCACTTTGACTTACAGTAACTCGCATTGTCCAAAATCACGTGAATCTCATTAACGTCAAGATGTCGCGAAAGTGCCTTTTCTTGTTTGGTGGTCAACATCAATTGACGACCAGCATAATTAGACTCAAGAAGTTCCTCCTCGCCGCCGTGAACATACTTGTCAAAATAACTGCGAACCGTGTTAGCATCAAGCATAATAGCCTCAGCAACCGTTGAAACAGACCAACCGCTACCAAGCAACACGACTGCTTTCACACGGTCTGCTTCTTTACGATCACGTAGCGTTCGGTGCAACGCCTTCAATGAGGCAATCTGCCGTGATGATAATTGATAATTTTCCATAAAATTACTCCAATAACAGGGTGATTTGCGAAATGTAACAATTTCATAATTCCAAAGCAAGAGGAATTTCATAGTAGTCGCAGTATAATAAACGCCCGAACGCCCTTGCCATTTTGTGATTTTGTACTCATATTATTTTCCTTTGTTTACTTATAAATTTATTCAACCTGCTTACCCCGAAGCAGACGTTGCAATTCAGTAATTTGTTTATCCTTTTCTGCAATGATTCTTGTGTGTTCTTCGAGAGATTTGTCTTTTTCCTCAAGGATTTTTGCTTGTTCTTCGATAATATTCTTGTTTTCTCGGATTTTACTAAAGTAAACAGCGTCGAGAATACGCATTGCTTCGGCTTCGTCTTCCAATTGTTTACGGTCTTTGGGGTCGGATACCATTTCGCAAAGAACGGATGTTATGATGTCCATGTTTTCATCATCTGGTTGGTGATGATATTCTTTTACCAATTCAGAGCCGGTTCTGATAAAATAGGCTTGCTCAAAAATACTCAACAGTTTGTCAAGATCGGATGTGTAACTTGTGTCTTTAATTCTGCCAGCCTGAATCACATAACTGTCGTGTGTAAGCAGTTCTATAAAATCAGATTTCGCACGGATTGTTTCCTTATTTCTCATGTCCGTGTATGTTCGACCAACTTTAATACACGGGATTTCTATTCCAACAAGATCAAAACCAAGAATATAAATCGTCGTTATTGGTAGTGTTATTTCCTTGTCGTGTATTATTTCTTTTTTTCCGTATTGTTCGCCGAGATATTTGCGGAAACGCATAATGTCGTCGTGGTTCCATGCTTTTTGAACCTCGATCAATATCTTTTTCTGTTTACCGTCTGCGGTTTGAACAGTTGCCATAAAATCTACGCGAAAGATTGAATAGGGAATTTCTTCCGAATCTGTTGTTACATTACCTTTGTAGGTAAATTCTTGCGGGAGAACTTCCACGCTCACAACCTGTTGTTCAAGTATTGTGCTGAGGAAAAACTTGACTATCTGCTTGTTTTCCATCAACCTCTTAAACACCGTATCGTAAAGCGGGTTGGCGATAATAAATGCCCGAACGCTCTTGCCGTTTTGTGATCTTGTACTCATAACTATTTTCCTTTGTTTGCTTGTAAATTTATTCAACCTAATTGCTCTGAAGCAGACGTTGCAATTCCGCTATTTGTTTATCCTTTTCTTCAAGGACTTTGGATTGTTCTTCAAAAGCTTTGTCCTTTTCGCCGAGAGCTTTGTCTTTTTCTTCAAGGATTTTTGCTTGTTCTTCGATAGTTTTGTTGTTTTCTCGAATTTTACTAAAATAAACAGCGTCAAGAATACGCATTGCTTCGGCTTCGTCTTCCAATAACTTACGTTCTTTGGGGTCGGATACCATTTCGCAAAGAACCGATGTTATGATGTCCATGTTTTCGTCGTCCGGTTGGTGATGATATTCTTTTACCAATTCAGAACCGGTTCTGATAAAATA
>JAIRWK010000431.1 GCA_031268995.1 Planctomycetaceae bacterium | reverse complement strand
TCCCAACCGAAGCACCGGTGTTGACCGCAATCGTCGGACAACACCACGACATCACGCTTTACGCCTCCACACTCCAACACGGAAGACCAACACAATTTCTCACCAATGGGAAATTTGCCGGTTTTATACCGCAGCCGGTAGGGCGACAGGCTTCGCCCTTGAACAACCGCTTCACGTTGTTACGTTTGCCCAACGCTTTGCGTTGCAGGTTTGCCGCAGCTTCAAGAATTTTAAAACAGCTTCAGTATAAACTTTAATTACACTGGTTTTGGTATTATTCACTCATGTTACGCACAATACGGAAATGATGTTGGTTATTCCGTCGATTGATAGAAAAAAGGTAAAACATTGTTCTCGTCCCGTTAGGGACGGAATATGAGAATATTTCAAACGGTTTAGTTTTAATCACATTGTGTCCCTACGGGACACGAAATATGTTTTTGCCATATTTTCTACCAACATTTCGTCCTTAACGGGACGAGGAAAATACGTCTGGTTATCACCGATGCGTAACATGAGTTATTCATCATCTTTTGGGATTCGTTTCACGGCTACTAATGTATCGTCTTCGTCTAGGTTCATTAGTCTAACGCCTTGTGTGTTTCGTCCCATTACTCTGATGTCGGCTACGGCGATTCGTTGTATTTGACCTTTGGCGGTTATCATCATTACTTCGTCGTCGTCCCGCACAAGACACGTTCCAATTACAACACCATTGCGTTTTGTTGTCTTTATATCCTTCAAACCCAAACCGCCGCGATGTTTTGTTCGATAGCAAAGATTTGAATTAACATCGTCTTCGCCGACGGATTCGTCAACCGACTCTTCCGTGTTGTCTGTGTTATTTGCGTTGTCCGTGTCGTCTGAGTTATCATTGTTTTCCGGTTGATTTGTTTTTGAGTTGCGGGCAATTTCGGCAACATTTTGAGTTGTTGAATCGGATTCGGTTTTTTCGTCCAAATTGTCCGTATCCATTTGGTTATCATTTTCGTCTTCAAGCGGCGGTTGTTCAACTTCGACTGCTCCGTTGGGACCGATAGGAGTTCTTTTACCGTATCCATTCACGCACGCGGTCAACAACGTCATATCAGTTTCCGCCACCACCAAACCCACCGCCACATCACCGCCCCGCAACCTCACACCTCTCACTCCGCTTGCCGTTCGTCCCATTGCGCGAACGTCTGTGTGCCGGAACCGGATTGCGTTTCCGCTTGCTGTTGACATGATCAACTCCTCGCCCAACCCGACAACCGTTACTCCGATCAATTCATCGCCTTCTTTCAACTTGACCGCAATCAGACCGCCTTTGAGCGGGCGACCGTAAGCCGACAACTTCGTCTTCTTGACCAACCCATTTTTTGTCCCAAGAACTAAATAATGATCAGCTTCATTGAAATCCTTAATCGCCAAACAATCCGCAACCTTTTCACCGTCCGATAAATTTAACAAATTCACAATCGCCCTGCCTTTGGAAGTCGGCGGCAATTCCGGTATGCCGTAAATTTTGTGCCAATATACTTTGCCGAAGTTCGTAAAAAACAGTAAGTAATTATGCGTCGTCGCAACAAAAAGATGCTCTATCGGATCTTCATCCGCAACTCTTGCACCGATTCGTCCTTTTCCTCCGCGTTTTTGTGCGCGGTAAATTGACACGGGAGTTCGTTTTATGTATCCATCTTGTGATATTGACACTGCCATTGTTTCTTCTTCGATCAAATCCTCAATATCCATGTCAATCGCTTCGTTTCCGGTAACATCTGTTCGTCTTTCGTCTCCGAATTTTGATTTTATTTGGCGTAAATCTTCCCTTATCATGTCGTGAATCAAATTCTCATTTGCAAGAATTTCAATATAGCCGTCAATTTCTTTCAATAGTTCTCTGAATTCATCACCTAATTTTTCTTGTTCAAGATTTACCAAATGCCCCAATGTCATTCTCAAAATTGCTTCGGCTTGAACGGGTGTTAGAGTGTAGTTTTCGTTTACGCCGCGTTCTTGTTGAAAGATTTCAAAACCGGAATCGCCCAACGCTCGACGCAACATCGGCGCAGGACATTGAATCAACATCAATTTTTGTTTTGCTTCAAATTGTGTTGAGGATGTTCTGATTGTGCTGATAACTTCGTCGATATTTGCGTGTGCAATTATCAAACCTTCGACCGTGTGTTTACGTTTTCTTGACCGCGCGAGCAAAAATTGTGTACGGCGGCGGATAACCGAAATACGATGCCGGAGAAATTCCTCAAGCAACTCCTTAAACGTCAATACCCGCGGCTTGCCCTCAACTAACGCCAACAAAATAATCGAATAAGAATCTTGCAAGGGCGTAAATTGATAAAGCTGATTAAGCACAACTTCAGGATCAGCATCCCGCTTCAACTCAATAATCAATCGAACCGGCTCTTTAAGATCGGATTCGTTTCTTACTTCGGATATTCCCGTTATTTTTCCTTCGTTGGCAACTTCCTCGATTTTCCTTTCAACATTATCGCGGGTTTGTTGGTAAGGTATTTCGGAGATTACTATTCTTGATCGTTTGCCGTGTTCTTCGATTTTTGTTCTTGCCCGCAATACGATGTTCCCGCGTCCTGTCAAATAACCTTTTTTGATACCGCTTCTTCCGCAAATTATGCCGCCGGTCGGGAAATCGGGACCTTGACAAATATCAAGCAATCTAATCGGCGAAATTGCCGGATCGTCGAGAACAGCGATAAGTGCATCGCAAATTTCGCCGACATTATGCGGCGGAATGCTTGTTGCCATACCGACAGCGATTCCGTTTGAACCGTTTACCAACAAGTTCGGAAATTTTGAGGGCAACACTGTAGGTTCGCTACGTTGTTCGTCGTAAGTTGGAATGAAATCGACGGTGTTCAAATTCAAATCGTCAAGCATCAACATTGAGACGGTTGACAATCTGGCTTCGGTGTATCTCATTGCAGCCGGCGGCAGACCTGCGATTGAGCCGAAGTTTCCTTGCTTATCGATTAGTACTTTTCGGACATTCCATTCTTGAGCCATTCGGACAAGAGTTGGGTAGATTACGACGTCGCCGTGCGGGTGATAATTTCCCATTGTTTCGCCGCAGATTTTTGCGCATTTCGTGCGGCTTGCGCCAGCCGAGAGGTTCAAGTCGTTCATTGCGACAAGAATTCGGCGTTGTGAGGGTTTAAGACCGTCGCGCGCGTCTGGAATTGCGCGGCTAACGATTACGCTCATGGCGTAGGTCAAGTAACTATTTTTGATTTCGTCTTCGATTGCCAGTTGTACAAGTTTTGTTCCTTCGTTGTCGGACGGGACAAAAATCTGTTGTTCATCTTGTGGGGAATTTATATCGGACATAATATACCTAGTTATCGGATGTCACTAAAATTTTAAAACTTTTCACGCAAACTAATAATTGTTCAAGAAAATTTTATACCGAAACCGGTATAGGCGGCAAGCTTTGCCCCTGAACAACCGCTTCATGTTGTTGCGATTACGAGTTCAGCTCCATGAATTTTAAAGTAGCTTGAGTGTAGGCTGTTCGCACTCAAAATTATCGGAAGCAGACATTAAGATTATTGCTTCAACAAAATTCACGGTACGAGCAGTGTATTGACGTTGCGAGTACAAGTTTTAAGTTCAACACCCCGCGTACCGAAACCCGCATTGTAAGAACCCAAAATCAGACACCACAACCAACAAAACAACGACCATTATAACATCTCTATCAAAATTGTCCGCCCCCCCTTATGAACATTCACCGTAACCGGCATTATACTGAAGCTACTTTAAAATTCCCAAAGCGAAGCCTACCATTCATACCAGCTACGGTATAAAAAAATCCCGCACGAACGAGATTATCACAATGATCTTAGATCAAAATAATCACGTCCTTGCGGGAAATTGGGACAAGTTTTGGGAACCGTCCTACGGTTTTTCTACGATGATATCGAATGTTTTCACACCGCCTCGTTTGACTTCAAATGTCAAACTTGTCGTCTCGACGGAACAATATTTCGGATTAACCACCTCAATCTTTTCCACTCGACGTGTTTGAGGATTTGGTTTCATACCATTCACTTTGCCAAGATAGACCTTGTATGTACCGTCGGGTATTCCATCTACTATTTTTTCGGCACCAGTGGCATACGTACCATTTTCTTTTATTGTACCAAAAAAACTGTTTGTGCCATTATCAAAAATGACAAAACCGCGCGTGATTGGTGTGCCGTCGGTAAATTTCACCAAACCGGTAATGGTTGTCCGCCTTTCTCCGCAACCCATAAAACACACACAAATAACCGCCATTAACAAAAAGTTTATACCGAAGCCGGTATGGACGGTAGGCTTCGCCCTTGAACAACCGCTTCGCGATGCTACGCTTGCGTGTTCCGCTTCAGGAATTTCAAAACAGCTTGAGTATAATCTGAACTTTCTCATAATCAATTTTCAATTTTGTTTGTAAAAGGAGCAAATACAAAATGATTGCCCCAGTTGATAAATAAATCAGGATGTGTTGCAATCATTCAATGTACACATCGTTCTTTCAAATGAGAACAACTGAATAACTACAACACACCCTTTACAAGAAGATTGCACTAAAACAACGCAACCAACTACGGTAATGAAATTGGATCGCCGTCGTCCACTCGTCCCATCGCGTATGCAATCCGAACATTTGTTGTTATTGGAATTGCATGTACGGAACCATCGCCGAATATGAAATTGACGACTGCAACATGGCAACTTCCATACGCACCAACATCCGCAACTCCTTCATTGTAATAATTGGTGTCAGGATTATTCGAATCTATTGTGGAATCCCAAGGCGAAGGATTAGGAACATTTGGACCTCGTGCAAAAACCGGTATTCCTGTATCTACGTGTGCAATATTTCTTCCGATATTGAATACATCATTCAGTTCCCCCCAAGTGTGATCTGCACATCCTAACCATCCGCCATCCCAAGTTCTTGCTGCATGCGAATTTTTACCCACAGCCCAACCCGGAATGTATTTTTCACCGATCAATGCCTGATTGCTCGTACCATCGCTCCACCACTCAATTGTGTCTCGCGGAGACCAATTATTAACGTAAGGGTGATCGTGATATTTACCGGGCATATTAGGGTCTCCAACCAAACTATTGTCAAATTGAGCATCGGATACCCTGAACGGTCCTTTGTAACCGTTAACATGTCCCCCGCTACCGGGACCGGGAGAAAGAAAATCTTCAAAATCACACCTAACTTGAGCATAGGTATGTCCACCACCATAATCAAGCCAATCGCAAAAATCTTTGATCACTGTAACGACTGGTACATAATCTGCGCGAGGTCCTATTGAGCCATTGCCGTCACTAGCAGATGTTTCGGCACTTTCCACGACACCGGCTTTTGATCGGCGTGATGGACAAGTGAACATCTTCAATCCCGCGAGATTTTGTTTTCGATCTGCGGACAAACTTCTGAACCATTGATCGCCTGATATACCCGGCACCGTATTAAAATTCAGAAAACCATCTGTTGCGGTCATCTGTTCGTAAAGTGGTGTCTGTTCCGCAAACGGAAGCAACATACAAAACACTGAACCTCTTGCAGATTGAACGGCAATAGGCGGAACCCCAGACATTGTGTCACTAAAATTGTGGACAGCCAAGCCCATTTGTTTGAGGTTGTTTTGACATTGCATTCGTCTTGCTGCTTCGCGTGCAGCTTGAACAGCGGGTAAAAGAATCGCAATCAATAGACCAATAATCGCAATCACAACAAGAAGTTCGACCAACGTAAAGCCGAACACGGAACGGTGAACATGAGTATAAAAGTTTTTTGAATAACCATTGAAGGAAGCATTCCTTCCGTTATTCGTTTTTAACTCGTTGTTACATCTAGCCCCCCCCCCCCCCCTTGCCCATTTTGACATTTGGTAATTTGGAGAGGTTTGTGGAAGGTTGTTTACAAAATCTTTCATCTTAATTTCCCCTTATGTTGAGGTTTTTTTGTACTGCACTCACATTGAAATTTGCCGATCAAACGTCTCAAAACCAGTGTTTCTTGGATAAATCTACTGGCGAACGCAAACGGAAAATTTGAGCATGAACAGTTACGACAATCGCGATACTTGCCGTAAACGCACGGCAAAAAAACATAACGCGATTCCAACATCGCCGAAGTTTAATCAAAACGAAACCTGTTGTCAACCGTAATCTCCTAATGTTGTAATTTTTTCCCGAAAAAATTTTTTCGAGTTCAAAAGATAACATACGAAAAATCTTGATAATTTAAGAGAATTTCCAAGAAACCTCCTTTTTCAGTCATAGGAGTTTCTAAAAACCATAAACGATTCTTTAACGTGAGAAGTCGGTACCTGAACTATATACCGCAACCGCTATTATACTCAAGCTGTTTTAAAATTCCTGAAGCTGATTACGCAAGCGTAGCATCGTAAAGCGGTTGTTCAAGGGCGAAGCCCATACCGGCTTCGCTATTGTATTTCTTTTTATTTTTGTATATTGGTGAAAATTTTATAATTTTATTTTTTTTTCGCATACAACAATATATTCCAATAACATTGTATTGGCGGTTTTTCCTGTTTTATTTGTCGGTGAATTTCTGCTTGGCATTGACTTATTGCTCAATGCGCGTTTATAAGTTATCAAATGTTTAAATCCATTTTCTTCAAACTTTTCCGCAACAAATTGGTCTGTCGGTAATTGAACATTTTTAACAGTGCGATTGCCGACAATATAAACGGATTTTCCTCCTTGTTTTATGCTTTTAGCAACTTGGGTTATAGATTTACCCAAATCGTTGTAAAAAGCGGAAACATCCAACGCTCTATTGCAATCAATTTTACTTATTTGTGAAATATAATCAGCAATGATTCCGCTAGAAATATTCCATTTAAGTTTTGTTCCGCCCATCAACATTCCATCTATTTTTCTCGCATAATTGATTCCTAGCCATTCATTGGAAAAAGTTGAAAATTGTCCATAAGCCATTGTTGTACGGCTGTCGCCATAAGGCGGACTCGTCAGCACAACATCAAAATATCCGTCTTGCGGTTGAAATGTAGAATGTTGTATATTGATTTTTATATTGTTCTGCAATTTGGGAAAATAAAAATTAGAATACAAGAAAAAAACATCATCAAACTTTTTGAAATATACACCAATAACATCAGGATTAAAGTTCAATAAATCTTGTTCTTTCATCTTAAATAGCTTGAACTCATTATTTCTCGTATAGGAACATTCACGAACTGTTTCTGAAAACGGAATTAAGAAGAAGTTCCGTATATTTTCATTATCAATTTTATCAATAAAATATTTTATAACCGTTATATTTTTGATAACTTCTTGTGAAAACCAAAAATCAATATTAGTAACTTTAGGTCGTAATAGTGTTTTAATGTCATTTTCATTTTTCAAAAAATCGTACAAATCATTTCTGAAAATTTTGCGTGTTTTAAGTAAATCACCAGTTGATGTTTTTGTAAATTTTACTTTAGAGATCAATACCGCTAAAGGATTTATATCGAATCCGTACATCTCTTTCATTCCGCAATCCAAACCGCTTGCAAAAGAAGAACCAGAACCACAATACGGATCAAGTAAACGCCCCGACACATTAAATTCATTAAGAATATCGTAACTATTCAGTCGCCTCCGAATTTGTTGTATTTATATGTGATTTTGTCTGAAAAATTCTTGCCTATTTTGTGCATGTTTTTTCAAACTGCATCAAAAAAAGTTGAAATTGACCAAAA
>JAIRWK010000381.1 GCA_031268995.1 Planctomycetaceae bacterium | reverse complement strand
GTTCCTCTATGACTAAACGGCGAATGAAACGGTGCCGAAGTGCCGCGACGTTTGCGAATAGATTGTCTCGCACGTCGACGAACAAACGCGCCGAATTTGGATAACACTTTGCGCGTTGGGGCATCAATCTTACTCTGAACATTTGCACGGTCGAAGAACATCGTCTTACCGGCTTCGGTATAGCATCAATTATCGGTAAAGATAAAAATAATCGGGATTTTACCCCAATGTTTTTCTCCATCAATTTCTGATGTTATAAACAATGTGCAATTTAGAACTTTATCTCTGTGATCTTTTGAATTACCAGAAACCATTAACGTAATGCCTGGTTTCATTCTCACCTATTTTAGATTAGCTAATACGATAAGCCGTTGTTTTGAGATCTTCGACCTTTATCCACTCCTCTAATAACTTACCAGCCTTAGTAAATTTCACAACGAAGTTAGTAACACAAGTAAATTCTTGTGAACTGACTATTTCACAGGCACTTTCTGGTTGAACCGAAAAATAACCATTTACATGCCATGATAACGGAATTTCAAGTAGGGGATATTTCGGGTTGTCCGTATGTATTCTAATATGATCTTGAAAATCACCGTTAACGTTGGGTACAATTCCCGAAATAATCACTTTTTTTTGAATGGCATTATCTTCAATTAGTCTTGATTGTAACCATTCTGGAGATTGAATATTTTTAATTTGAGGAAACACGCCCACTTTGCCCGAGGATTCTGTTAGAATAATACTCTTTTCTACTCTACTTTTGGGTAGAACATCTCTAATAGAAACCGTAGGAGGGGAGGAAGTTATCTTCCCCTCAGCAATTACTGACACCACGGAGGAAAAAGAAACATTCCTGACCATGTTACTTTCATTAGTCCGATAAAGGATTACATATTGACTAATAAGACTTTTTGAACGATTATGAGTATCAACTACGATAGAAATAGTGTGTGTTTCACGAGGCTTAAGGGTGACTTTTTTAAAGACAGCCTTACTACAACCGCAACCAGATTGAATATCAATTATGTCAATAGGAATATTACTAACATTCATTAAAGAGGTACTTCCCTGCACGACACTACCCTCATTTACTTTCCCAAAATCAACTTTCGATGGCGTAATCATCAATTCATTTTGGAGGTTATTTTCCTTTTCATCCAGCGGTGAGGATTTCAACCTATTGGCGTGAACAACCACTTCTTGTGAAAAATCTGTTTTTTTGTAATCACAGCTATTTACCGATAGAAACATCACTAGAAAAAACATTTTCAGCAGGTAAGCCATGCTACAGTGGGTATCCGAGTTACAATACATTACAGCTCTCACAAATAATGACTAAAGCTACAAAAAATTTCCGAAGCTGGTCTCTGGAACACGACAACACGAAGTAGTTATTCAACGGCAAAGCCTGCCACATACCAACCACACGGTATAGCTTTGTTTTTTGTCTAAAAATTTTCAAAAAAGGTTAAATTTAGGAAATTTCACCTTTTCCGATGGAATCGTTTTTTACCAACCAAATAGAGAATAATTACAATTAATACGGCATTTACGACTATCACTATAATAATTTCATGAGTATTTTTTGGGGGGGCAGTTAGGTATTCATCTCTATTATCTGGAATTAATACTCGTACTCTTTGTTTATTCTCATCATACTTTGGTAATAATTTTCTTAGCTCAGTTTGGCATTCTTCGGATCGTTTCCGTTCTCCTTTGGATAGATAAATATCCGATAAGTCTCCAAGAGTCTGTGAGATATATCCTCCGTCTTGCTGTAACAGTTCTGTTACGCTACTCTTCAGTACAGCATCCCAATAATTTGTTCGAACCTCTTCGTAGTATTTTTGTGCGATGTCAATATCACAATTTTCCAGTCTTTTACGTGCAACACAAAGAATACAAGCAAATGTTTTTGAATCACGCGGCTTTGTTTGAATCCATCGTTCAAGGTAATCACTTAAATCTTTATTTTTTACGACCAAAGCGTGCAATATAAATTCTAATGCGTAAACTGAACGGGGCAATCCGCTCGAACTGAGTTTGCTATTGCTTCCGTATTCATCCATTACCTGTTTTGCTTCTTCATATTTTTCGAATTCTACCAGAGCTTTTGCCTTATTGAATAAAAAATAGTCTGCGTCATAACCCAAACCGACAGAAAATTCTCCGTCAGGTAAATTAGGATTCTGCCGTATCATTTCTAGTGCCGTGTTATAAAATAACAAGGCTGTCTGCTGATCCCTGAGATCGTTTCTTGCTAACTGCCCACCCATTGAGGCATACATTAGATAGCGTTGTTTTAGAACGCCATTTGGTGAAACAGGTATTTTGCTGACCACATCTTTGTATTTTATAAAATTTTCCACAGAATTTTTTGCGTGTAACCTCGACTTCTGCAAATCGTTGTTTTGCTTTTCAATAAAACACTGCTCTCGCTCAATTTCTCCTAATTCTCCTATCATTAATATCTTTTTACTTTCGTCCGGCTGAATTTTGGTGATTAGCTTCGTGATAGACTTAGATTTTTCAAATTCTCCACTACTGTTAGATATTCCCAATGCTTCATACAGGATTATGAGTCGCCCATGAGAAGATGAATTTGTGCTCGCTGCTGCGAGAAACCTATCAACCCATACCATATCCGCTTTACCTTTTTTTTCCACATCTTCAAGATAGGCTTTATACAGGATAAAAAGCGGATCGCCAGAATATTTATCGACATCATCCGTACTGCTATCGGAAGCCAGTAAAAAGAACAATACAAAAAATGTAGTTGAAATGAACGAAACAAAAAATAACAACGTGTTTAATTTGGCAAACATCTAATAAACCTCCTATGCTACTAATGCTTCGTTATGCTTTGGTTTTGGGGTGACACAACTTTTAGAGCATTATATTATATATACTTATACAACCAACCGTCCCAACTCTTAACAATAACCAAGTGCCAGCGTTTAAAAAACAAAAAACCGTTGGTTACAATATAGCTCAATAACCATTTTCCTATTAAATCACGACCGAATGTGGCATATACAAGAGCTGTTATGTGATTCGGTATGACCGTTCTAAGGTACCTTGAAATTTATTTTATACCAACTAAATTAACAACCAATCAGTTGCACAATTCATATGGGGCAGACAAGTAAAGAACATCTGTCTTTACCGATAAATTTGTTACGAGGAATCAACACAGCTCACTCGCCACAACAAGGTCGAGGGGCGACATACCAATTGCAACCAGGTGCTGTTAATACCCTATCGCCATCCTTGCTAGCGATTACCGAGGTAGTAGACGAGCAAGTGGTAAAACACTCACAACCAATTCCATAGGTCATCGTATCTGTTCTTGTGTACTTGTGGGAAACCGCTTGCGTAACTTTTTTGTTCTTCATAACCTGTGAGGCAAGATACACAAAGTAACATTCGTTTGGTGGAACATTTACATTACAACCAATACTGAGTCCCATGGTGACGGTCGCCGAAATACCGAATTCACTCTCGACTGATGCCTTAATAACACCTGCGTACCCAGCTTCCAAAGCACTCGTTACAGAATAGGATGCTGTGAACGACGTTTCGATTGTCGTTGTATAGACTTCACTTTGCGCCGTGGGCGTACAATTAGTTGCAGGAACATTGGGCGAAACCCTGATCGTAGTTAGGACACCAGCATTTACAGTTGTAACCGCCTCTTCTGTGCGTATACAATCTTCAACTGAGTTACAATCCCATCTGTGGAAAGCGGAGGAAGCTGGAACGCAATTGCTAACTGCCACAGTTAGCGAAAATGCACAACTGCCACTGCTCAGTAACGCAATTATTGCCGCAAACATCACGAATGTCACTTTTTTCAATTTTCTCATTTAATAAGTCTCCGAAAGTTAGGTTTTTTGAATCTGTACTCCGCACCAGTATTGACAACGGAGCATGCCACCGTATGAAGGCATGCTGGACGCGGCGTGTTCTAATCAAGAACGGCTTCGGCACTCTGGAGAAGGGGGCAAATCAATCAATATGCCCACACACGGTACACCCAGCCACCCATAATCCGATCACTCTACCACGGGTTTTATGTTTGTCAAGACCAGATCGGAAAAGCTCTGTGGATGTTATTTTGTAACTATTCAGTAGGGTCATGGTTTTGAGTGGAGTCTGGCGAAATTTTGGTCAATTTCAACTTTTTTTGATGCAGTTTGAAAAAACATGCACAAAATAGGCAAGAATTTTTCAGAC
>JAIRWK010000376.1 GCA_031268995.1 Planctomycetaceae bacterium | reverse complement strand
TGGTAAAAATGTTCCGTGTTATCTTATGGTATTTGATCGTCGTTCGCCGGACAAGAAATCATCTTGGGAAGAGCGGATTACGTGGGAAGTTGAGGGAGACGTAACGGTTGTCGGGTGTTGATTGGAACGTGCTTAGGTATAATTTGTTAAGGTTATAAATTTGCGGTAACTTCAGGAAATTGAAAGTAGATTTAATGGTGATTAAAAAATGTTTATGCGTTTTTATATTTTTTGTACAATAATGATTGTGACGATTGGTTTAATTGTACAATTATTCGTTGTATCTGAATTGGCGGTTGCGCAGACGAGTAATGAATCTCAACCTGCTTCTGATGTGTTACGTTATCGGCGTTGGTTAGCACCGTTTGATCGGATTAGTGAGTGGCCTCTTAAAGGTGAGCGTTATGTTCCGATGCGGCGTGATCTTTTTGAGGAGCGGGTAAATTTATTTTCTGCGTCGTCGAATGAAGCGGCGAATATTCAACAAAACGAGTTTACGCGAATTGTGATGAACGCTAAACTCAAAGGAAATCAACTTGTGGAGGGAAACGGTTATTTTGAAATCGCGCCAAGTAAACCGCAATTATCTCAAACGTCAAGTACGAATATCATTTCGCAAGATGCTGATTATGACAGGGTTATCAATCTTGAATCTTGGGGGCAATGGATCAATATTCCTCAAACTCCGAACATTCCAAATACGGCAAATAACGGCAAAATACACCAGCGAAACGCGCGGGTGGTTTGTACGAGTGGTGGTAAGACGTTGCTTTTGTTATCGGAACAAAATAATTTGCGCAACGAAAATACAACTGAAACGGAAGCTGACAATGATAAACCTGATCCGAATTTTGCGCAACGAATATATTTTGACTGGTCGTTGCGTGGGAAGACTGATCCGCAGGGGCGTTTACAATTTTATGTCAAGTTTCCGCGTTCGGCGGAGACGGAGTTGAATATTGAATTACCGTTGGACAAGGTACTTACATGTTCGTCTGGAGTGGTAATTGACGGCGGAGTTGATGGGCAACGCGGTTTGCGCAACTGGAAAATTTCAACTGGTACCGTGAACGGAGTAACGATAACAATTTCGAATAAAAACAATCCGCAAACAAAAGAAAATATCACCGGCTATCATCAAACTATTTTGTACAATATTTCAACGTCGGGGCTGGAGGTTACGGCGACGTTATTATTTGATCAAAATGATCCGGAGATAGGCGAGTTTGAGATAGAGTTGGAATCGCCGCTTGTTTTGGCGGCGATTCATTCGGGCGGTGTTGCGATACCTTCTTCGTTTATTGAGCGGGTTGAGCGTGAGAGTCATACATTGTTACGGATTGATGTATCGGAGATTGATGCGTCGCGTCAACGTGAGATAACGTTGGTTGCGCTCGCGCCAATTGTTACCGGTACGAGCAGAACGGAGGTCGCTGTCGGGGGCAACATTTGGGAGCTTCCGCGTATCAAGGCAATTTCAAAAAAACTTTTTTGGAAAGAGACACATTGTTCTGTAGTTGTCCAACGTCCGTTGCAAACGCGGAATTTATCGTTTACGAACAGTACGCAAGTACGCCCGATGACGGACACGAGTCGTTTGCCGCATGATACGTTTGAGGTCAAGTATTTCAGCGATGACGCGCAAGTTGGTGTGAATATTTATCAAGAGGAGTCGCGAATTTCGGTTGAAAGTTTTGTGCAAATTCATTTGAATGACGATTCTATTAGTGGAAGCATGATTGCCGCAATTCAAGCGACTGAAGGAAGGCGTTTTACTCTTTTGTTTCCGATCTCGCCGAACTGGGCAATCAATTCGGTCAAAGGTGTTGCGGGTGATGAAATTCTTTCGTGGGATATTATTCCTGCCAAAGATTTGCGTGTGGATTCAAGTCAGAATTATCGTAACAATAATATTGATTCGTATTTGTCAATTCAATTGAAAAAGACGCTTGGCACGGGCGATGTCGTTTGGTTGCAAATAGTTGGGCGATTTCTTGCTGATCCGCATCGCGAGTTTAGACTGGCAGAATTTTCGCCGTTATCTTTATCGTTACAAAAAAACGAGTCTCATTTAATTGCTATTCAAACGGAATCGTTGTTGCGTTTGCAGTATCGTTTACAAAATTCGGTCTTGTTTGAAATTCATGATTCGCATGATGCCAAGCTGCAGAAATTATTTTTCGACCAACCCGAAGGAACGTTGTTACCGCTTGACATGCGCACTCAAGAAATCGCTTTTAAGGTCGGCAGGGCAAGACCTGATTATACTGCGAATATTATGAATAAAATGAGTGTCGGAACGTACAATACAACCGCGTCGTTTAAATTCAATATCAAACCGCACGATGCGGCAATTGAGCGGGTGTATATTTATTTTATTGAAACGAAAAATACACAGGACAAACCGGTTGAGAATAAACCTAACAACCCACAAACCCCTCCGCAACAATGGCAATGGGAAATCACGGCAAGCCAACCGCGATCTGATATTTATCGTACAGAAATTCCCAAAATTATTCAAACGCGGATTATCAAAGGGCGCGAGCTTGACGAATTTACGGCGGCGTTGGCAGACCGGAATTTATTGGAAAATTTTAAGAAGGGCGAATTATGGGAAGTGCGTTTGTCTGCCTTGCAAAATGATCCCTTTGAAATTTCCGCAACATTGCCAATCGCCGCAACTGATGAAATTATTGTTCCGTTTGCCGTTTTGCCCGTAGCTTTATCGCAATCGGGAGAGGTTGATATTGAGTCGGACGGGCAATTTCCGTACACTATTTCTTACGACAATTTGAAATCTATCCCCGCCGATATGTCTAACTGCCGGTCGAATCGATATATTCATGCGGCGTTTAAGTTTGATCCGATTGACAAGATGAAACGGTCAAACGAAACTATGCTAAAATTACAACGCATCAACACGGTAGATACGCCGCCGGAAGCGTGGATTTGGCTTGTGAAATTGGAAAATCAATATGGGATTGACGGTGTTATTAAGAGTTGTGCGAATTTTTATATTGAGAGTCGGGGCAAGGATTCGTTGGCGGTTACGTTGCCCAAAGGCGTAACGACTGATGATGTTGGTGTTGTCCGGCTTGGCAGTAAACAGACGACTTGGCGTTCTATTTCGCAGCAAGATTTAACTGTCGCGATTCCGCCAAATGAGCGTTATGTTACTGTGTCGATTGAATATTCGTACAAAAATTACAGCCAAAAAACCGTAACGGAAATTACGCCGAATTATCCTCAAACTGACATTCCTATTTTGGGTAAAAATTGTATTGCGTGGTTTCATCCTGATTACAAGATTGTTGACGCGAATGATAAATTTTCAACGTTTGCGTTTTTCGGATCTGACATTTCCAATGTTGCTAGTATTTTTAGAAGGCAAAATCCAAATCAGCACAAGGCATTATTGGCGTTACAATGCTTCAACGATTGGGTTTCGCGAACGCCGTCTGAGCAACAGCCTTTGACATGGCAAGCGTTATCGGAGAGTGGAAAGCAATTTACAGAATTATTGTTACAAAAAATCAAAACGCATTTGAGGGATGATTCGTATGACATGCCGGAAATTCAATTTTATGTTGACATGTTAGCGTTTGCAGGGCGAGGGGCAATGCCGCAATCTGTTGTGCCGGCGAAAAATTATTCGGCGGAAGCGTCGAATTGCAGTGATTTGACAGTATTTATTTCAATCAAAACGGCAATGGACGGACGTGAAGAATATTCGTTTTATTTTACGTCGTTTTTGACGGCGGGTGTATTGCGGCATTTTAACGGCAAGCAAATTGGCGAGCGTGTGTGGTTTGTTGATGATGAGAATCTTGCAAAATTTATTTTCACAGACAGCGGGGAAACCGACGGGCATATTTACGAATCATTGCCAAGCTCAACTGTAAATGAACCTCAGATGTTAAAAATTACCGATTGGATTCATGCGGTACAAAAAACGAAAAATGTATTTTGGTCGGACACGAGTCAATCGTTTCGTCAAGGCAATATTTCGCCGGATTGGCATGCTCATGAGATTGTGGAGTCTAGTGGCGGGTCGTGTTTTATTGTGCGTGGTAGTTTATTGAAGTGTTATTATTTGGCGGCTTTTTTGGTTGTGGTTGTGTTAGCACGCAAGCGTCCGTTTGCGTATCCGATTTTTTTGATTTTGGTTATGGTTGTGAGTCAAGTGATGTGTTATTTTCTACCGCTCGCCTATGCGGCGGTAGCGGGCGGAGCGTTTGTAGGTGCTGGAGTTTCATTTATTTTTGTAATTATCCAAGACAATTTATTAGAAAAAAACAAAACCGCCCAAACAAATAAACTCCAAACCAACGAAACCATTTCCCCCAATCAACAAGCTACCCCACTTTAAAATCAGCACGCAGACAACGCAGATTTGGAAGCGATATTCGCAAAATCTTGTCTGCGAATATCCCCCTAAATCTTGCGTTATCTGCGTGCTATACCGTAGCTGCTACGAAATTTATTTTTTTTTGACAGGATAACATAATTGCAGGATTGTCAAGATATAAAAAAATCCTGTAAATCCAGCTATCCTGCAAATCCTGTCAAAAAAAATTAAAACTGAATTTCATAGTGCTATGAGTATATACTCAAGCTATTTTGAAATTCCCGAAGCTGCGGTAAACCTACAACGCAGAGCGTTAGGCAAACGCAACAACGTGAAGCGGTTGCTCAAGGGCGAAGCCTATCGCCTTACTGGCTACGGCATATGTTTCCTTATTGTTGATATGTTTTGGAATCAGTAATTTCGATTGTGATATTTCCGCCGTTTTCTGGGACGGTTATCTTAATTGGCGTACTTTCGATTCTACCCCATCGTTCAGGAACGATTTTAGGTATCGCCGCAATCTCTTTCATGATTTTGGCGTTGTACGCATCAAGTTCTTCCATGTTCATTTTTCCAAGCTGTTTACTTGGAACTGCGGAAGGTGCTTTGGGCGTATGAGTTATGATCGCCTTGTACGTTCCGGTTGGTATTCCGTTCTTCGAGTAGTTGTTGATAGACGTTGCCAATTGAGCAACACCGTTTGTGTCGGCGTGTCCTATTGCATTGTAAGGCGATGGCGTTTCGGTAACGAGTACAGTTGCCGCGCCGTTGACTGGTTTTCCTTCGTTTAGCAATGTTACGCTAAATGGGACAAGTTTTGACGGAAAACCGTCAGGAACTTTTTGCGAAGAACAACCCAACACAAACTCGCAAATAACCAGACTAACAGTTATTATTAAATACTTTCGTTTCATAAAAAATCTCCTTTAGTTTTTTACCACAAAGACGAATAAGCCGCAAAAAGAATGAGCAAACTTCCTTCGTGCGACTTTATCGCCTTTGTGGTGTAATTAAATTTTCATTTTGGCAAATACGCATCACGGAACTTGTGCGCTTTCGCCGCCGATAGCTGAACCTAATGCTCCCCAAACTCC
>JAIRWK010000187.1 GCA_031268995.1 Planctomycetaceae bacterium | reverse complement strand
ATCGACGACTTTATTCGTTCCATCAGAGAAGGAAAAGAACCGGCTTCGACATTGAAAGACGCGGTGCGAAGCGATAATATCAGTCACTTGTGCGATATTGCGGTTCGTACCCAATCGGTTGTAAAATGGGATTCCGTCAAACAACAATTGATTGACCCAACGCCGGAACAATCAAAATTCCTCGCCCGACCGTTACGCGAACCTTGGACAATATAGCAACAGTCGGGTGGGTAAACCCCGCCCCTACATTAACGGGAGCGCGGGCGTTTGTTTTTTCCTGCACTCCCCATGTAACCACTCAAAAGGATTTAACATGCAAAATTTCAGAATTTCCGTTATTTTAACAACAATGATTCTTTTAAGCGGTTGCTCCGAGAGTCGGGACAAAACGATTTCAGACTCTCCGGTAACGTCGCAACAGAATAAGGAGATACAACCGCTTGACGCTGTTGCTGTTGCCGATATTGTCCAAAAAATCGAGTCTGTGTCCGGCGAAGTCGGACGCGCTGCGGATGGGACGATTATCAGCGTGGATTTAGCGAAAGGGCGTTCGTCGGTTTCGGACGAGGCGTTACGGGAATCGCTTCGGCTGCCCGGACTCAAAAAGTTACGGGTTGCGGGCGGAGCGATTACTTCGGAAACATTGCGGCAAATTGCACAACAAACAAATCTGGAAGAACTGTATTTACAGGATACGCCGGTTCGCGACGAAGACCTCGCCGTCATGTTGCCGACGCTTCCGCGTTTACAACGTCTCACGCTTCGCGGCTGTGTTAATGTTACAAACGATGTCTTGGAATCGGTGTTGGCGTTACCGAAATTACGGTCGTTGGCGTTGATTCGGATGAATCTGACACGGCAAGGGTTGGAAAAAATTGTTGAGTCGAAAAAAATTACCGCTCTCGATTTGCGGCAATGCAGCGAGTTGACGCCGGAAGATTATCTGTTACTTGCGCGCATGACTCAACTGACCGATCTGAAGATTGCCGGTTTTTCGATTGACGATTCGGTGTTGGCAACAGTTGCGCAATTACCGGCGTTGGCAGGATTAACGTTGGAAGATGCAATGATTTCGCCGGAAGGTTTTGCCGAAATGATTTCGCAACAAAATATTGCGGAAAATCTCACGTCGCTGATTCTGGCGCGGGATTCGACGTTATTTGACGCGGGATTGGAACCGTTGAAAAATCTGCGATGTTTGAAGCGGTTGTCGGTCAACGGGATGATGGTAACGGGCGAGTTTCTGAATTTGTTGTCGGCGGAGGAATCCAAACGCCCGAAACTGGAAAATTTATCGCTTGAAAAATCGTTACTGACTCTCGAAGGCGCAACCGCGTTGAAACATTTTCGGGAATTAAAATCGTTGAACCTTTCTGGAGTTGCTTTGTCGCCGGAACTTACCGAAATCATCGTAACTCTGGAAACGCCGGAAACGCTAAACATTTCCGGTTGCCAACTGGACGACGGCATGATACAAAAATTCCGTAACATGAAATCCGTGAAAACATTGATCGCCAAATAATTTTTTTGCCGTCCGCCGCTTGACAAATTTAATCTTTGTCGTGTAACAGCTTCACGATCTTTTTACACTTCTTGACCATAGCTGCAAATTCTTTTGGGAGGAGGGATTGGCGACCGTCGCAGAGTGCGGTTTCGGGTGCGTTGTGTACTTCGACTAGCAAACCATCCGCCCCAACCGCCGCCGCCGCATACGAAAGCGACGGCACAAACTCAACCCGACCCGCCGCATGAGATGGATCAACCACCAACGGTAAATGAGTCAACATCTTCAACGCAGGAATTGAACCAGCGGGAAAAGTGTAACGTTGATATGTCTCAAATGTCCGAATCCCACGCTCGCAAAGTATCACGCGATCATTGCCCCCAGCCAAAATATATTCAGCCGACATCAAAAATTCCTCAAGCGTACAACTAAATCCACGCTTTAACAAAATAGGTACACGCACCTCACCGCATTTTTCCAACAACCGATAATTTTGCGCATTCCGTGTACCGATTTGGACAACATCCGCATACTCCGCAACAAGCATAACTTCATCACAACTCATCGCCTCCGTAACAATCGCCAACCCCGTTTCCGCCCGCGCTTTCGCCAAAATCTTTAGTCCCGCTTCCTTCAAACCTTGAAAAGCGTATGGACTTGTGCGAGGTTTAAACGCGCCGCCGCGCAACGCTGTTGCTCCTGCCTTGCGAACTTGCACCGCAATATCCAACGTCTGCTTCTCAGACTCAACCGTACACGGTCCGCCAATAACACCAAATTCACCGCCGCCTATTTTGAAGTCCTGAACCTTTATCACGGTATCAGACGACTTCGCGTTGCGGCTGCACAATTGGTAAGGCTCATTGACATCAACAATCCTCTCAATACAAGGCACTTTTGCAATACCGCTTGATATTTTGCCCGAACTAACATCGGACACGACAATAACTTGTCGTCCGTTGAAAGTGGTATCACGAAACTTGCTGCCGTTCTCAACAAGCAATTTGAGAAGTGTTTGCTTTTGAGATTCTTTAAATTTTTTTTCCAGTATTATAAGCATATTTTTTTTCGCCTCCTGTTGCGCAAAAAATTTCTGCCGCTTCCGCAAAATATCGTACAAAAAATATCCCGCCAAAAAACTGACAGCAATTCCATCACACAACTGAAAGCATTATTCGTTAAATTTTATACCGAAGCCGGTATGGGCGATAGGTTTCGCCCATGAACAACCGCTTCACGTTGTTGCGCTTCCATGTTTAGCTTTGGGAATTTTAAAGTAGCTTGAGTATAATTTCAAATTGCCCCGCCAAAGCAACCCAAAGACCGCTGACACCCGCCAACGCACTAGATTATCAATCATCCTGTACACTTTGTCAATTGATTTCTCTATGTCAATCCATTAGCAATTATTACACTACCCATGTTATTAATTTCAACAATTCAAAATTGCAAATGCCCGTTTTCTGATGGATATACCGTAACCGGTAAGGCGATAGGCTTCGCCCTTGAACAATCGTTTCACGTTGTTGCGTTTACGTATTCAGCTTCTGGAATTTTAAAGTAGCTTCGGTATAAGAAACGCGAATAACACAAAAGATCATTCGACAATTTTTTCAGAACGGCATTTGTGATTATTTTTATTTTGTCAAAAAAAACGGCGATATTTTTAGCAATTCACGTTGCGTATCCAAAAAATGTACGTACCGCAAAGGCGACGAAGGCGAAAAAGGATATTCAAAAACTTCCGCACAAAATCAGTGTGTACTCAAGCTACTTTAAAATTCATGGAGCGGAACACGCAAGCGCAACAACGTGAAGCGGTTGTTCAAGGACGAAGCCTACCGTCCTACCGGCTACGGTATGTATTGTCCCCCCCTTTATTGGAATTGGATTAACAGATATACTACTGGAGTTGTTTAAAATTTCCGAAGCCGTGCGGCGATATTTGTTACTTGCCGTCTGATTGGTTTTGGTTTGTACTCAAGTTGTTTTAAAATTTTTGAAGCTGATTACGGAAGCGCAACAACGTGAAGCGGTTGTTCAAAAGGGCAAAGCAAATCTACTGCCCGTAATGGTTTTGGTATAATTTGAAACTCTAACAGATTTTTTAGGAGTAGTTTTTAAAAATGCAAAAAGAAGAAGTTTACGGATATGTCAAAAAGGCTCTGATTGAGGCGTTGGCAGTTGACGAGGAAGAGATTCAACCGGAGTCGACTCTTATTGGCGATCTTGGTGCCGAATCAATTGATATTCTTGACATCGTTTTTCAACTTGAAAAGATGTTGGGGATAAAAATTGAGCGGGGCGAGCTTGTGCCGGATGATGTTGCCAACGACAAGGAAGGCAAATACCAACACGAAAACAAATTGACGGAGTTAGGTTTAGACGAAATCAGAAAACGCATGCCGTACGCCAATATTGATGAACTTGCAAAAAATCCGATGGTGTCAAATATTATAACAATATTGACAGTACGAGATTTATGTTACATAGTTGAGTCGAAGGTGGGAGTTGATCCCGCGTGAGCCGAAAGCGAAGTTTTTTTGTCGCAGTGGTTGTTAGCGACAGGTTTTGTTCTTGTGTAATTTCTATACCCAAGCTACCTTAAAATTCAAGGAGCTGCGGTAAACCTGCAACGCAGAGCGTTAGGCAAGCGTAACCGTAGCCGGTAGGGCGATAGACTGCCCTACCGGTTATGGTATAAAACCGGCAAATTTCCCATTGGTGAGAAATTGTGTTGGTCTTCCGTGTTGGGGGGTGGAGGCGTAAAGCGTGATGTCGTGGTGTTGTCCGACGATTGCGGTCAACACCGGTGCTTCGGTTGGGGCGGGCAATGGTTCGT
>JAIRWK010000175.1 GCA_031268995.1 Planctomycetaceae bacterium | reverse complement strand
GCTCACAAACTCAATCATTTTGCCCTCAAAGCAAAAATCTACCTAGCCGCGTCAAAAGCCGCTTGGAACGAAATGTGCAAAATTAAACACAAGGTTGATGCGTAACATGAGATAATAATAGAAATCAATACACAATATAGTAACGATAATATCCGAAAACAAATTAAAAATTTCATTGTGTTTTGATTACTGATCACGCAATATCCAAAATTTTAAACGTTATAATAAGCCTACCGTTCATATCGACTACGGTGTACAAAAAAACTTGATACTGATTGAGCGAAATTATTTTTTGGTTTTGGTCAATGAAAATGGTTCGCTTTGGATTGCGGTTGAATTATTTTTGTACGAATCAATGGCGGTTATTCGGGCGGTTAATTTTTTATCTGCGGGCAATTTTGATAGACGCACAGATAATTCTGTTGGCATCCAACTATTCAAATAAAATTGCGAACACTTCTTAACCGACGCAATTACTTGATCCTCGTCAACTACCTCAACCAAATAATGATGCACAATTTCATTGTCCTTAGCCTGTGGAAAAGTTACAACACAACTGTCATCCGCAAAATCACTCACAACCGGATTTTCGCCTTCGATAAATTTAGGGGCTTGACTATCTTTATGATTTTTGTACGTGAAATTATTTCCATTGTGGGGCGATTCAACTTTCCATTTCGGTAATATTTCCTCGTTTCGGAAAGTGTCCCATCTCTCTATTTCAATATCACCATTTTGCAGTACGTTGACAATCAAGCCTTCAGTGATGTTATCAAAATTTTCGGGATGTACAGAAGTTTTGCTTATTTCACCCGCTTCCACGCCCGTGTAAGTTGTACTTCCGTCATTGACAGTTGTAAATTTATCCTGATGAATCGAGCGCGGATCGCCAATCGGCAAATGGGAATGTCCGCAAAAAACTATAACTTGCGGATAGTTTGCAAAGATTGAAGACAACGCATCCGAACCCCAATTACCGGCTGTTGACCCGTAACAAGTATTGGCTGGCGGATGATGAACAAAAACAAAAATAGGTTTATCGGGATATTTTTGTACAGAAATTGCAAGTTTTTCCGACAGGAATTTTTTTGTATCATTGCAGTAGCCGTCATTTGACGGGCTGATAGTAACAAAAGGATAACCTTTGATCTCAATATATTGGTGCAATGGTTGCTGCAACTTCTTCATGTACATTTTATCGGTGTCAACAGACTTGTTGAAGTGATCATGATTACCCATCATAAAATAAACTGCCAATTCTGCCGGAACATTTTTCTTATCCGCAAAAACTTTTAGCAACAAATTATATTCAAATTCCTTGCCGCTGTCAGTAAGATCACCCACAATAAAAAGAGCATCAAGTCTCTCCTTGCCCGAAATATTACGCAACGCATTAGGAACTTTTATCATTGGTCCCATTCCTCTGTTGTTTCCGAAATGAATATCGGAAATAACAGCAAAACGCGGTAAATCAGTCTTTTTATCTTGTCCTTGCAAAAATGAACAAAAACAAAAAATAGTAGTACTAACAATTATTGTTACAATAAATTTTTTCATATTATTTTTTTGTATTGAAGCCAGCACGGGCAGCAGGCTTTGCCCATAAACAACCGTGTTGTTACGCTTGCGTGTTCCGCTTCGGGAATTTCAAAACAGCTTGAGTATACACATTCGGCTTCTGGAAATTTAAATAGTTTGAGTGTAATTTTAACGAAGTATAACACCTATACTAACTAAAGGATATTACATATTGAAATCAAATTTATTATTTTTTTCTTTTTCAACAGTAATTTTTTGTTTTGTTTCGGAACCGTATTGAGGCGGAACAATATCACGATATTCTGCTGTTTCACTAATTCCATCTTGGTCAAGTTTACGAGTTCCTGATATCTCTTCACTCGCAACGATTCTAACGGAATACTCACCGGGTACAAGTCCTTTGTTCGCAGGAATGTGATATTTGCCGTCAACAATCAGACCACCGCTTTGTAAACGTTCTTTCTGATTACCTACCGGCTCAAATTCAATACTGCCATTGACGGGTTTACCCGCCAACGTAACAACACCTTCTAATTTTAGCCTGCCTAACGGATTCGATTGCGAGCAACCGGACATTACAATAATAATCGTTACAATAATTATACCGAAGCTGGCATGGGCGGTAGGCTTCGTCCTTGAACAACCGCTCCACATTGTTGCGTTTGCGTGTTCAGTTTGGGGAATTTTAAAACAGCTCGAATACATCAGGCTGAATAGTTTGGAAAAACAGTTGTAAAGTTTCATTTTAGTTTTTTAGTTAAATTGTTACAATAAAGCTATTGTATGCAACAGGCTATGATTTCGTACAATATATACTGCTGAGTTATATAATCCAAAATATATAAAAGCCGCCTTATACTCAAGCTATTTTAAAATTCCTGAAGCTGATTACACAATCGCAACAACGTGAAGCGGTTGTTCAATGGCGAAGCCTATCGCCCATACTGGCTACGGTATAACGGTACAATACATTTGACAAACTTTATTCATCGGTTTGTTCTTTACCTTGAGCGGTTGACAATGCGCGCCATGTATCAATATTGACATGATTGTTGTGAAATTTTGCGCTGCCGTCACCGTTTGCGGCATTAACACCGCCGATATGAAAGCTACGTGAGGCAAGGTAGTTTTGTGTTGATCCTGGTGCGTTGGATGGTCCAATTGGGAAACGGTCTTTCGGGTGCAAAGTATCTGATAACCAGTTGTAACCTTTATCAGGGCTTGATGAATTTGGCGCGAGAAATCCTGTAAAGTAACATGTTCCAGACCACCAGAGATGTCCACGTAAATCATTTTCTGTCCCGGAAGATACATTCCAGTATCCCTGAATCGTTTCACCGAAGGCGAGAGTATTTGAGAGACCATCTGTAATTTCGGACATCTTGTAGCATTTGACATAATTTTCAACGCCCGGTGAAAACATTCCGGCTCTTGGAGTTATTCCTGATCCTGTTACAGCATAAATCCAACCTGACGGTTTCGTATTCCATGTTACATTGGGTATTGAACCATTGCCCGCACACACAACATAGTTATGTAACGGCATCCAAGGACCAGGTTTAGTCGAATAACCTTTGTGTGAAGATTTACGTCTGCCGTCGGATGGACAAGTATAAAACGCCAAACGCACATCGCACAATAAATCGCCATTACCGATAGTTTGCTTTGCTGATGGAGTTATTGATCGGTAATCCATGTTCAAGTCGTATTGTGAGTAAAGTGCTTGTTGTTCCAGATACGGCAAGAGCAACATTGCCCATGTTCCATAAGTATTTTTTATCCCGCCGGGTGGAAGTGAATCATAACTGGCGTGATAGTTGTGCAAAGCTAAGGCAATGTTTTTAATATTACTTGAACAAGACATACGCCTTGCGATTTCACGCGCTGCCAGAATTGCCGGAAGTAATAACGCAATCAAAACACCAATAATTACAATTACTACCAATAACTCAACAAGAGTAAAACCGAATTTTTTGTTAATTATTTTCATTTTATTAAAATTTGGTTAAGTTGTTTGAAATTGACGGACAAATTACACTCAAGCTGTTTTAAAATTCCCGAGGCAGAATACGCAGCGTAACAACGTGAAGCGATTGTTCAAGGGCGAAGCCTATTGCCATACCGGCTACGGTATAAAAGTTATTCTTAATGGGATATGATTTCTTCGCCATTAATTGTTCCTAATCCCCGCCATATATTGATGTTGATATCGTTTGAAATAAACGAAACGGAACCATCGCCTAAAGTAGCATTTACACCATTAGTATGAAAACTGCGAGCGGAGAGTACACCAATATAATTGACTACAACTCCCAATGGATGATCAATATCATACAGAGTACCGCCGCCGGGTTTTGTTGCATCCACGTAGGAGGAATGGATGAGATCGGGGTTACGGGTATTGGGTTGAAAGTAAGTGTTAAAAAACGCACTATCTCCAAACCAAATCAATCCGCGTAAATCTTTTTGCGAAGTCAATAATCCTGGTCCGGGAACGCCTTGAATTGTTTCGGAAAGTAAGACGGTATTTGAGAGACCATCTGTAATTTCCGATAGTGCGTAACATTTGTAATTATCCGGCGTTTGATAGCATTTACCGCCCCAAAATGGAGCTTGACGAAGTAACGAGCTAGTTATACTTCCATAAGGCGCACATCCCCAGCTCGTATTTGAAACATAATTATATCCGGCATAAATGTTGTACATTCCTGCGTGCCCCATGCAAACAACATAATTATGGTGTTTGAAGTCTTTGTAAGAAGACATTTGATCTCCATCGGCAGGACAAGAATAGACCGAAATACGTCGGTTGGCGAACAAGGTTACATTTGTTCCGGCACTGTATGCGATTGAGTGGTTATACTGTTGTGCCAATGCATCTTGCTCGATAAACGGAAGAGAGTAAACTGCCCACGTTCCATAGTTATAACTTTTTGCACCAAGCGGTAATGTTTCCAAAACATCATGATGGTTGTGAAAAGCTAAGCCGATTTGGCGTTGGTGACTTGAGCATTGCATTCGTTTTGCGGCTTCGCGCGCGGCTTGAACTGCGGGCAATAATAACGCAATCAAAAGACCAATGATTGCAATCACCACCAAAAGCTCAACAAGTGTAAAAGCCAAAAAAACAAAACAAGGTTTGGGAGGAATCCAAATAGAATTATCGTTACAAAAATTCGCAACTTTTGAATTTTCGTTTCCGAAACTAAATATTCGATCCCTTTCTCCGTGTTTTTCTTGGCTTTCTAAACCAATATACTCAAGCTGTTTTGAAATTCCTGAAGCTGAACACGCAAGCGTAGCACCGCGAAGCGGTTGTTCAAGGGCAAAGTCTATCGCCCCATACCGGCTTTGGAAATTTGTACTAACGTCAATATTCATATTGGTTTCAATGTTCAGCATGCCCGATTTCTGATTTGCTTTTCCCATTTTTTTTTCCTTTCATTTAGGTCAGGATTTGACAAAATTTTTTGAAAGTTATTGGTATTGTAATGTTTTTTATTACAATGAATAACTCATGTTACGCATTGGTGATAACCAGACGTATTTTCCTCGTCCCGTTAGGGACGAAATGTTGGTAGAAAATATGGTAAAAACATATTCGTGTCCCGTAAGGACACAATGTGATTAAAACTAAACCGTTTGAAATATCCTCATATTCCGTCCCTAACGGAACGAGAACAATATTTTACCTTTTTTCTATCAATCGACTGAATAACCAACATCATTTCCGTATCGTGCGTAACATGAGCGAATAACTGTTTAAACGCGACGAAATTCAACTTTCACAAAATGCAGTGGATATTACTTTTTTAAATTCTGAAGCGTAACGTGACAAAACGTATTGCGCTAAACCAATCTGGTGTCTATACAGATTTCTGTACAGATTACGGTGCAATACTCGAATCCAAGTAATCCGAATTCACATTCTGGTAATTTTTTCGTAACTATTCAGTAGGGTCATGGTTTTGAGTGGAGTCTGGCGAAATTTTGGTCAATTTCAACTTTTTTTGATGCAGTTTGAAAAACATGCACAAAATAGGCAAGAATTTTTCAGACAAA
>JAIRWK010000109.1 GCA_031268995.1 Planctomycetaceae bacterium | reverse complement strand
ATAGGCTTTTTAAGACAGGATAGCAGGATATAATAAAATCCTGTATATCCTGCTATCCTGTTAAATCCTGTCAAAAAAATAAAAACTGAATTTCATAGTGCGATGAGTATAGGCAAACGCAACAACGTGAAGCGGTTGCTCAAGAGCGAAGCCTATCGCCTTACCGGCTACGGTATAATTATTGTGAATATATTAGGTAATTATTGCAAATGTAATCTGGGTTGGCGGCGATCAGTTCTTCCGGCGTGCCGTATCCAAATAACACCGCAACAGTTTTGATTCCTATTTTTTGACCTGCCGTAATATCGCTCACGGAATCGCCAAAAATTATTGTTTTGTTTGGAACGACGTTAAGTTGTGAGATGATTTGTGCGATCATTTGATCTTTTGATTGCATTTCGCCGCCGGTATCGCAACAGAATATTTTGTCAAAAAATTTACCAATTTTGCGGCGGTCAACTAAACGCAATGTTGACGCTTCACGCTTCAATGTCGCAATAGCAAGTTTTTTGCCCGCCGCGATCTTCAAATTCAAAAGCAACTCAAATACACCATAATAAAGCGGCGAAATTTCATACTCGCTTGCTTCATAATATTTGCGATATTCCGCCGCGATTTTTTCAATAAATGCTTTGTCCGTATTACCGCCCAAAAGCTCGTCTATCATCACCGAAAGCGGCGGACCAACCCGTAAACGCTCCATGTCCGGCAACGGATAATCATAACACAAAAACGTATCCGAAAGCGACCGCTTAATATCACCAATCGTATCACAAAGCGTTCCGTCCAAATCAAATATAATACACTCGAACAACTCCAATTGCGAATACGTAATAACTTCTCTCATCATTTGATCACCTTTATACTCAAGGGAGATTTCCCAAAACCGATCTTTCGCATCGCCCTGAAATAATCAACAAATATTTCAATGATGTATACCGTAGCCGGTAGGGCGATAGGCTTCGCCCTTGATACTGTAGCTACGATGAAATTCATCTTTTTAAGACAGGATAACAGGATTGTCAGGATATAATAAAATCCCGTCTATCCTGCCATCCTGTTAAATCCTGTCAAAAAAATAAAAACTGAATTTCATAGTGCGATGAGTAGAACAACCACTTCACGTTGTTGCGCTTGCCTAACGCTCTGCGTTGCAGGTTTCCCGCAGCTTCAGGAATTTTCAAGTAGCTTAGTATAAAATATATATCGAAGCCGGTACACTTACAAATTTGCTCGTTCTTTTTTGATTGCGTCGGTTAGGCGTTGTACGGATTCGGCGTCGCGTTTCATTACTTCTTTGAAGTATTGTATGAGTGATTGTTGTATTGATTCCGTTTCAAGAATTCGTCCTTTGAGCGGAATATCAAACCGCCCAAGATCGCCCCAAATTCTGTAAGCAAACGAGCGTATAACTTCTGATTTTTCGTTGCGCAATGCTTGCAATGCTGATTCGATATTTACATTTTTTTGGTTAAAAACGCTCAAGCAAGCGGTTTCAATTTGTTTTCCCTCCGCCGGTACGGAAATTCTTCTTAACCAATTTGGGTGATATTTTATTATTCCGCGATCAGTTCGTCCTTCGGTCAATATGAGACTTATATCATTTTTTGTTACGGACGGCGCGTTTTGTTTTGCGGACAACCATGAGATTGATTCGCTCGGATCGGGCAACAAACCCAATATCGGATTAGTCCCGATTTGAATTTCCGACGCGGCAACATTATTCACCGAACTCGCATCCGAAGACACAACAACATCACGCGAAATTCTAGCAAACGTATCAACAAATACAACACTCCTTGAACCATTAAAACCAACCGTACATTCGCCTCGTTCAGTTGTAACTCTGATCGATTTGACATGTTTCATTGTGGAATTTTCGTTGTAACACGCACGAATAACCAGCCGACCATAATCAACATATATCGCTGCAACTCCATTTGACGCAGATAATACAGACAACTTGGAATCGCCAATCACCTCAATATAAAAATCATCACCAAGTTTAACATCAGCACGAAACGGCGCAGATGTCAAAATATATTGATTCGCGTAAATGTCAAATTGATTCGATTCAAAACGCCATTGCGACTCGGACGAATCCGCAGTAAAAATCACCATCGGATCACCGGTTACAAGAACAGTTCCCAACACGCCCGTATTTTTTGTAACAGAAATTCCAGATGAATTTTCAAGTGTTTCGGTTTTATTTTTATCGGGGTTATTTGCCTGAATAATTTTCGAGTTGACTACATTATCCATTCCGCCGGCGGGTAAAATCGGAGAATTAACGTTACGATAATAATTTTTCTGATCAAATTCATTTGCGGTGTAAGCGTTCCGATTTGAGGCAATAGAATTATTGGGAACGCTGGTTCGCCAAACGCTTGAGTCGAGCGGTTGATTTTCGAGTTTTTTTTCTTCGCGAAACTTGACTTCCGGCTCGCTGGTATTGTCAAGAGCTGCTAATTCGTCGGTCAAAGGCGAAATTGCCGAAGCGTTAAAAATGGAATCGGTCGGCAATGTTTCATTTGGTGCGGGATTGAGTGTTTGTGGAATTATCGGGTTTGTGTTGAAAGGATTTATTGACGGATCAGGTTCTGGTTTGGGCTGAGGTTGAGGAGATTGATGAGGTTGAGGTTGGGAGTTGTTGGCATTATTTGTAACGGAATCCGGCAACAATATCGGCTGAACGGGCGAAGTAATTGGATCGGTGTTGTTACGATGTTCGGCGGATATGATTTTCGTTTCAACATGCGAGTTGTCGGCATCGGCGATTTCTTTTTCCGGTTCTTCGGCAATTGCGGCATCGGGCAAATTTGGTTTGTCGGTTGAAGCGGAGACGGTGCGGATTGTGTTTTGTTTGGGTTCGTAAGGCGAAGCCGGTATGGGCGATAGGCTTCGCCCCCGAACAACCGCTTCACGTTGTTGCGATTGCGGGTTCAGGTTCAGGAATTTTAAAGTAGCTTCAGTATAAGGCGATTGATGTTTCGGCAATTCGGGCGGCGAATCAATGATAATTTTGGGATCAAATTTATCCGATTTGTCCGCCAAATTATCTGAATTGTCTGAATTATCTGAATTGTCTGAACGATCTAAACGGTCAATAGTTGCCGATTCGTTTTCTGGATAATCTGTTGGATAATGTTGTTCAATTTTTTCATTTTTTGGGTCAAGGTTTTTTGTAATGTCGGTTGTGTTAATTTTCAAGTTGCCGAAATTACCGTTACGATAATTCAAAAACAAAAGCACAATAACAATCATTACGGCAACAATTGAAGCGGCATCGCGTATTGATTTCAGTGAGGATTCTTTTGTATTTTTTTCCGGTTCATTTTTTTGCGGCAATGGGATAATTTCTTGTGTATTTTCGGGGTAATTATTTGTTGTTTGTTGAGTGTTGTGGTGGAGTGCGGGTTGTGGCGGGTTTACTGTTTTGGAGACTTGCGGGAATGTGATTAGCAAACTATTATTTTCGTAATGGTTATTATTGATGTGCTGAAAATTTTGCAACAGGTCATAACAACGAAATCTACATTCACGACTTATTTTCGCCGGTTCGCCAAGCACGTTTGAAATAATTTGATGCACCGACGCAACCTCCGCCAAAAATTTGTCCGAAGAAAGACAAAAATTTTCAAATTGCTCCTGATATTCTTTCGTCATCTGATAATCAAGATACTCGGCAACAATATTCGGATCAAGTTCTTCTTGTTGTCCGTTTCGACCCGGCACATTAACATTTGGGGCGTGGATAACATTGCGAATACGCGCAAGAATTTCGACCGCCAATTCGTGGTTCGGGATTGCCCGTTCCAGTTGCCGGTGTTGTTCTATGTCAAAAATGTTGTCCTCGAATGCGAGGAGAGTACGCAACGAAAGCTGCATAACACAATTCCTTTTCATTTTGATTTATACCGAATCCGGTACGGGCGATAGGCTTCGACCTTGAACAACCGCTTCACGTTGTTGCGTTTGCCCAACGCTTTGCGTTGCGGGTTTACCGCAGCTCCATGAATTTTAAAGTAGCTTGGGCATATCAAAAACATAAAAGCTCAATTCCCGTTTAAGGGAATTTCCCCAAACCTCATTTTCACCTAATTTTTTTGTAACTATTCAGTTGCTTTTAAATAACCACAGAGAGCACAGAGTTCACAGAGATAATTTTTTTGAAAATGAAATAGACGAAAATTTCATTTTCAACTCTTTCGTATCTTTTCGTATT
>JAIRWK010000077.1 GCA_031268995.1 Planctomycetaceae bacterium | reverse complement strand
TTGAAATATCGTCGTGCCAAGTAAACCGTTGCCAAGAAACGCACCATGATCAAATTTCTGCGGCAACTTTTCCCAAACCGCGTCTTGCTTGGCAAGGAATGTTTGCCAATCGATGTTGTCTTGTCTTTTGATATTGCCGGTTTGGGGGGCGTTTTGTTTTTTGATATTTTTGATTAGTTGCCCGACTTCCCGCAACGTTTTCACGTCAATATCGCGTATCTTTCCTTCGTAATTGGGACCGATATTGATTGAAAAGATATTGCCGAACTTCTTTGCGCCAAGATAATCGTCAAAAAGTTTCGATGCCGGATGAACCAATTGATCATGTTTGGGCAACGAATAAAACCACATCGCGCCGCCTTGATGACTCGGCAAAATCGGATACGTGAACTCGGCAAGTTTCCAATTGTTGTCTTTGACTTTGCCCAAGTACGGACCCGCCGCGTCGTCAATTGAGCCGGGTTTTCCCATTTCGCCAAGCCGGATGTCTGCCGAAGTTTGGTCGCCGTGATTGTAACCGATAAAGCAATTCGGCTGGAATTGTTTGCACCATGCGGTTGTTTCGTCATGGTTTAGCCCGCCGGTTCCCGCCGCATGGTCAAACCAAATGTACTCAATATCGCCGTATTGAGTCAACAACTCTTTCAACTGTGCTTTTTTCGTTTCGGGATTATTTCCGCCCTCATACACTTTTCCGTCAACCGCTCCTTCCCAAGTCCAGTCGCCTTCCGAAAAATACAGCGCAAGTTTAATCCCGTATTTATCGCAAGATTTTTTGAGTTCCGCCAAAACGTCTTTGCCGAGCGGTGCGTTTGTTACTTTGCGTTCTGTTGTTTTTGTATCCCAAAGGCAGAAGCCGTCGTGATGTTTGGTCAAGAACAGAATGTAACCCATTCCGGCTTCTTTGGCGGTTTTTGCCCATTGGTCGGTATCAACATTTTTCGCCGGAAACAGTTTGTCGTAATCCGTCCGCTTCGCAACTCCGCCCGTCCATTCCCAACCGGAAAACGTGCTAAACGACCAACAAACAAACATTCCCCAATTCAAATCTTTCAACTCCTGCACACGTTTTGCAGAAACTTCTTGAGGTTTATTTTCTTGCGCGATTGCGGGCAACGAACAACTCGCAACATACGCCAACATCGACGCTACACAACCAACCAACGAAATCTCAAAAATATTCTTTCGTTTCATTGCAAATTTCCTTTCTTCATTTTTGTTTTGTAAAGGTTTGTTAATTTGTGGAGGAGACACAAGAAACTTGGGAGACTCTTTTTAACAATATTGTCGAATCACCAATAGTCTCTTTTGTCTTTTCCGTGTATTGGGAAATGATTTTATTTCATTCTCTGTTGACATTTTACCTTGACGAAGAATATTTTCAACACGTGATCGAAACCGACTCGGTAGTATAGTTGAAAAATGAGTCGCCAATATCTTTCTTTGTTACTGCCCCTGTTGTAATTTTGTGCAAAAATACGAAAATATGTGAATCGTACATTTCATGTGCATTAAAAATTCGTCTTTCCTTGACAGGATAACAAGGTAACGGAGGATAACAAGATTACAAGGTTTTGCCCGTTATGTACTGTGCTTATTGCCAATTCCTGTCAAAGGACAAAGCCGAATTTAAATGCCGTAGCCTAACGTCCGTATTGGCTTCGGTATAAACGTTACAACAATATTGCCATGCCAAGAACCCAATCCGAACAACCAGAAAATGCCTACATTCTCCGAATCCAAAACGGAGAACAAAAGGAATTGATTCCGTTTACTTCCGAAGTTGAAATAACTATTGGTCGTGCTGTTGAAAATAGAATTTCATTGCTTGACGACAGGTGTAGCCGTTTCCATGCGAAAGTTTATTTTGATTCCGGCAAATGGATTCTGAAAGACTTGGGTAGCCGCAACGGAACATTTGTTGACGACAAACAAGTGTTGGCGAGTTTGTGTGAGTTGCATCACGATAGCCAAATTCAAATCGGACACTCAACTCTAAAGTTCGGATACGGCATACACGAAAACACAGACACAGTCAATGAAACTGAAGAAGACGAAGTTCATTCTGGAATTTTTGGCGTTACCGGCGAATTGTTGCGTGCGCCCGAAGCTGGAGACGAAACAGCAACCGGAATCTTGCGTCGAACTTCGCAAACGTCATTGTTAAAAACCGATGTCAAAGGTAAACCGAATTCGCAACTCACAACCCGTACAGGTTTCGGTGCCGTTGAGCTTTGTCGTCTTGCGTATCAGTTGGGCAAGTCGGGCGAGATAACACAAATTGCCCGTGCTGCAATCGAAGGATTGCTCAAAGCGACTGGTGCTGATGGTGCGGGGCTTTGGTTGTTTCCGTACAATTTGAAATCCACGCAAAACGCATCTGCTGTCCGACTCGTTGCCAACGCAACATTGGAAAATTTACAGTACAACGTTATTACCGAATCAATTGTCCGAACAATTTTTGACAAAAAAGAAGCCTGCTTATTTCACGAGCCTAATATCAATTTAAAAACAGGTTCCAAAGCGAAACAAAAAGAAGGAAGCGTGAATACATTGGTCGCGCCGATTCGTTTTCAAAATGCGATTCAAGGTTTGGTGCATCTTTACACGGTCAAGGAAAACAAGCAATTTGACGATGCGGATTTGCATTACACGCTTGCGGTTGCAGACACGCTTGGGGTTGCGTTAGCAAACATGAACAAGCAGAAAGAGCTTGCGGCTAATCTTACACAAGCCCGCAAGGAAAACAGTGATTTGCGTGAAATGTTGCAGATGAACAGCGAGATAATCGGCAAGAGTGACGCGATGGCGCGGGTGAATGATTTGATTTTGCGTGCGGCGACGGGCAAGGCGACGGTTTTGATTCGTGGTGAGAGCGGGGTTGGCAAGGAGCTTATTGCGAGGGCGATTCATCTGGCGAGTCCGCGCAAGGCGAAGTCGTTAATTTGTATGAATTGTGCGGCGATTTCGGAGAATCTTTTGGAGAGTGAGTTATTTGGTCATGAGAAGGGATCGTTTACGGGTGCGACCGAGCGTAAGATCGGCAAATTTGAGGCGGCGAATACAGGTACGCTTTTTTTGGACGAGATTGGCGAGATGAGTCAATCGCTTCAGGCAAAATTTTTGCGAGTGCTTGAGGGCAGCGCGTTTGAGCGTGTTGGCGGCAATTCTTCGATAACGGTTGATGTTCGGGTTTTGGCGGCAACGAATCGCGATTTGGAAAAAGAAGTTGCGGAGGGGCGGTTTAGGCATGATTTATTTTTCAGGTTACGGGTATTGGAGATAATTGTCCCGCCGCTTCGCAAACGAGCTGAAGATATTCCGTTGTTGGCGGAGTTTTTCTTGGACAGGTATTGCAAGGAAACGGGCAGGCGTTATGACGGTTTTGATCAAGAAGCAATGCGAGTATTGACAAGTTACAGGTGGCCCGGAAATATTCGCGAGTTAAAGAATGTGATCGAGCGTGCTGTCGTTTTGGGCAATGGTCAAAGTATTCAGGAACAAGACTTGCTTTTGTCAACATTGAACACAACAGGCGAATCAGGAGTCCGTTTAGTTGATGAACCGCAAGATGTATTTATTCCGTTATCTCTTGAAGACATGGAGCGCAATCATATTATGCGAACTCTTGAACATCTTCAATGGAATAAAAGCCTAGTTGCTAAACAGCTAGGCATCGAGCGAACAACACTTGATCGAAAAATCAAACGCTACGGTCTGGAAAAAACAACACACCCTCAATAAGTCACAAAAACACACCACACCGTATATCTTTTTTACCAATCATTTTTGAAGGACAAAAGGGACATTGGAGACAGAATAGACAAAGCAGGTATAGATGTAGGATCGCCTCTTGCAATCACCCCAATTGGTGTAAGTTTTTTGTCCCTTGTGCCCCTATCGTCCCTTATGTCCCTCAAAAATATTTAACGGTAAAACATTTTCCATCGCCCCGTGAGGGGCAGTGTGTATACCGTAGCCGGTAAGGCGATAGGCTTCGCCCTTGAACAACCGCTTCGCGATGCTACGCTTGCGTGTTCAGCTTCAGGAATTTTAAAACAGCTTGAGTATAATAGATTTTAGAAAACAGAAAAAAATCGGTGAGTAATTGAGTAATATTGTAGTGAGAGATAATAGCGAGATTGTCAAGCATTTATTTGAAATTGCGCCGTTTGGGTTGCCGCAAGCGGAGAAGGATGAAATTTATACACGCGGGTTGACTGATTTGACTGTTTATCATCGTGCCGCGTCGGATGAATACGGTAAGATTTTGCGAACGTTGAATTTTGCAACGGAAAATATAAAACGTGTTGAAGACATTCCATATATTCCAGTGCGTTTGTTCAAGGAATATGAGCTTTTGAGTGTTGAGCATTCTGAGGTTGTCAAGACTTTAACATCTTCCGGTACGACCGGTCAAGCGGTTTCAAAAATTATGCTTGACAGGCAAGTGACGGCGAATCAGACGAAAGTGTTAGCGAGGATAATGTCTGATTTTATTGGTGCAAAGCGGTTGCCGATGTTGATTATTGATTCAAAATCGACGGTCAGTAATCGGCGAATGTTTTCTGCTCGTAGTGCTGGGATTCTTGGTTTTTCGATGTTGGGATTTGATTTATTTTATGCGCTTGATGATGAGATGAATCTTGATATTGACGGGGTGAATGCGTTTCTTGAAAAACACAGTTCCGAATCGATTTTGATATTCGGATTTACTTTTATTATTTGGCAACATCTTTATTTGCCGCTTAAAAATGCTGGTATTAAGTTACGGTTTGAAAATGGTGTAATTATTCATGGCGGAGGTTGGAAGAAGCTCGCGGATCAATCTGTTGACAACGAATTATTCAAATTAAAATTGCACGAACAATGCGGAATAGAAAAAGTTTTCAATTATTACGGAATGGTTGAGCAAACCGGTTCTATATTCATGGAATGCCAATGCGGTAATTTACATGCGTCAATATTTTCGGATTTGATTATTCGTAACGAAAAAGATTTTAAACCGTTGTCTGAAAATAAATCGGGATTGATTCAACTTGTATCGTTGTTGCCGACAAGCTATCCGGGGCAAAGTATTTTGACCGAAGACATCGGCGAAATTACCGGAATAGATCAATGTAAATGCGGTCGGTTGGGCAAGACTTTTAAAATACACGGACGGCTTAAAAGCGCAGAAACCAGAGGTTGTAGCGACACTTATTCCGCAAAAACAGAAACGAAAAAAGAAGAACAAAAAATCGAAGCGGTCAATTATTGTAACGATAATTATTCAGTCGTATATATTGCGGGCAATTGCGAAAATATTGTAACGATAATTGATGTTCCGTATTCGGATTTAGTTGTGGATTTTCTTGACGATTTATCGAAGCAGCTTCGCGAGGGCAAAGCGGCGTTGGCATTTGCTGATGTAATTTCTTTTGCGTTTTGGTGTCGGAGGTCGAATATTTTGAAGTTGAAGTCGGCATATTTGGACGGCAAGAGGCGGTTAGGACGCGGGTTAGTTTTTCATATTGCGCCGTCAAATGTTCCGGTTAATTTTGCGTTTTCGTTTGTCTTTGGGCTTCTTGCGGGCAATTCAAATGTTGTCCGTGTGCCGTCAAAATTATTTCCCCAAACAGAGATTATTTGTAACACAATTGATGCCGTCTTGAATTCTAAAGAGGGCAAATATAAATCTATCGGCGAATCGAATTCGTTTATCCGTTATGCGAGAAATGACGAATTGACCGCAAAAATTTCCGCCGAATCGCAAGCCCGAATAATCTGGGGCGGTAATCAAACAATTCAAAATATCAGAAAATTTCAAATCGCACCCAACGGCGTAGAAATAACTTTCGCCGATAGATATTCACTTTGCGTGATCAATTCCGACGCGGTGAACAATCTCAACGATGCAGATTTGGACAATTTGGCGAATGGCTTTTACAACGATACGTATTTAATGGATCAAGATGCTTGTTCCTCGCCGCATTTGGTTCTTTGGACAAACAATAATTGTAACAATAATTTCAAAACGTCTAATGAATTTGCGAAACAAAAATTCTGGCAGGCAGTTTACACCAGAGCGCATGGCAATAATAACAGCAATAAATCCGATTTGGTTGCGGGTAAGGGCAAGGGCTACGAGTTACTTGGTATTCACGCGGTTGACAAGTACACGCAACTTTGTCGGCTTGCGATAGAGTGTGCGGAAGTTGGGGAAGTGATTTGTTATGAGAATTTGTTGTATCGTGTTTCGTTAAATGAGCTGCCAACGAAGCCGGACAAACTTCGCGGACGTTTTGGAGTCTTTTTTGAGTATGATTTGCAACAGATTGACGAGTTGTGTAACTGTGTCAATTCAACTTATCAGACACTGACATATTTTGGGCTTGACCGTGAGCAACTTGCCGACTGGGTGATTTCACGCCGGTTGAGAGGAATTGACCGAATTGTTCCGGTGGGTTCAGCTCTTGACATAAGTGTAGTATGGGACGGCTACGACATCGTAAAATATTTGTCCAGAATAATATGGTAAGCTTCTTCGACAAAAAAATTTCACGTATCCTTTTTCGCCATTTTCGCTTTTGCGGTGCGTCTTACTACACTCAAGCTACTTTAAAGAACACGTGAGCGTAACAACGTGAAGCGGTTGTTCAAGGGCGAAGCCTATCGCCCTACCGGTTACGGTATAAATTTTGCGTTCTTTATGGTTGCCCCACTACTTGAATAAAAACTTATAGTGCCTAGAATATGTTCTTTGGTGAGGCGGTCGGATTTCGTGTAATTTGGGACTGTTTGTACTTTAAATTTTGGCAACCGTTATTTGATTGCTTATTGGGAGGCAACATTTTGGTTGTCGAAAATTTATAGTGCGAGTGGGCAGCATATCGAAACCGTTAGAGCAATAAGTTTTGCCCGCTCACAATGAAAGTTGCCAACTTCAGGAAATTTGAAAACGGCTTGTGTATATTTAAAAAGGTGTAGAAAAAATAATGGAATCGAATTTACGTAACGATAATTTAACCGAAAATAATAACGAAAAATTTATACTGTCCGATGAGCCGTTACCGACGGCGGATGGTGGTTATTCTGCCAAAGACCTTGAGCATTTGAGTGATCTTGAGCATGTGCGATTGCGACCTGCGATGTACATCGGCGACACAACCAGTCGCGGGTTGCATCATCTTGTCAACGAGGTTGTGGACAATTCTATAGACGAGGCGTTAGCGGGATTTGCCAAGATAGTTTTGGTTCAAATCAACAATGACGGTTCTGCAACGATAGAAGATGATGGTCGCGGTATTCCGGTTGAGGAGCATCCTGAGTTGAAGAAGTCAACGCTTGAAGGCGTGATGACGGTGTTGAAATTTGGCGGCAAGTTTACAAAAGGCGCGTATCAAACATCCGGCGGGTTGCATGGTGTTGGTGTTACGGTTGTCAATTTTCTTTCGGAATGGTGCGAGGTTGAAGTTCGGCGCGGCGGTGTGGTTTATTCGCAAGAATACACGCGAGGTGTGCCTTGTGGTGATGTGGAAAAAATCGGCAAATCGGATGGACACGGCACAAAAACTACGTTCATGCCGGATACGGATATTTTTCCGGAACGCAAATTTGACAGCAACATTCTTTCCCGCCGCCTCCAAGATTTAGCTTTCTTGAACAAGGGCATAAAAGTAATCTATCGCGATGCCCGTACTGGCAACGAAGAAATTTTCCAATACGAAAGAGGTCTTGTTGATTTCGTTGAAAATATAAACCGCTCAACCGAAGCGGCACACAACGATATTCTGCATTTTGTCGGCGAAATTGACGGAGTATTAGTTGATGTCGCGTTGCAATACACAGTCGAATATACGGAGAATTTGCGATCTTATGTCAATAATATTTACACAAGCGAAGGCGGTACGCATTTATCCGGTTTTCGAGCTGCGTTGACGCGGACTCTCAACAACTACGGCAAAAATCAGTCGATGTTCAAAGACAAAACGATTCCTCCGACGGGTGAAGATTTTCGCGAGGGGTTGAGTGCTGTGATTTCCGTGCGTGTTCCGAATCCGCGATTTGAAGGTCAAACGAAAACGAAACTTGGTAACAGTGAGGTAGAAGGTATTGTCAATTCGGTAGTCGGCGAACAACTTGCAAAGTATCTTGAGGAGAATCCGAAGACGGCGCAAATTATTGTCAAAAAAGGTATAGTTGCGGCGGAGGCGCGTGAGAGTGCGCGTAAAGCACGTGCGCTTATTCGTGAGCGCAAGGGTGCGCTTTCGTTTGGTGGTTTACCAGGTAAGTTGCGTGATTGTACGAGCAAGGAAGTTGACAAATGCGAGCTTTATATTGTCGAGGGAGATTCTGCCGGCGGCAGTGCGGAAGGCGGTCGTGTGCGTGAGTATCAAGCGATTTTGCCGTTACGCGGAAAAATTATAAACGCATACAAAGCTCGTGAAGATAAAGTGTTGGCAAATGAAGAAGTGCGAAGTATGATTGCGGCTTTGGGCAGTGGGATTGGCGATGAGGTGGATTTGACGAAGCGGCGTTATGGCAAGGTTGTGATTATGACAGATGCGGATGTGGATGGTTCGCATATTCGGACGCTTTTGTTGACGTTTTTTTATCGGCAGATGTATGATTTGGTCAAGGCAGGTCATGTGTTTATTGCTTGCCCGCCGCTCTACAGAATAAGGCGCAAAGGTCAATCGGATCAATATATCGCGACAGATGACGAAATGCAGCGGATACTTTTGGATGTTGGTTTACAAAATGCGGTGTTTGATCCGAATGACGGCAGGGCGTTTGAGGGCGAGGCGATGGAGAGGCTTTGCAAGACTTTAGCGGGTTTGGAAGAGGCGATTCTTGCGGTTGAGCGACGTGGGATAAGTTTGCGGGAGTTAGCGTTGCGGCAAGATATTCAAACGACGAGGTTGCCGGTTTATCATGTTTTTTATGACAAGCAAGAGGAGTGGTTTACGAGTCGTGAGAAATTGCGTGAGTTTCAGGACAAGATTGAGCGTGAGGTTGGCAGGGAGATTGCGATTGAGGGTTTAGGGTTGACGGAGGAAGCGGACAGCGTGAATGATTTACCGAAGTTACGTATTATTGATATTCATGAAGTGCGGACGATCAACAAGCATTTAGCGGAGTTGCGTGAGATTGGTTTTGAGGTAGATTCGCTTTTGCCGCAAGACAGAACCGGCAAAGACACCGCGCGTTATTATTTGAAACGAAAAGACACAACGCAAGGAATAGAAGACTTGCGGCAACTATTGTCCGAAGTACGCGCCGTCAACAAAAACGTCATGCAAGTTACAAGATTCAAAGGACTAGGCGAAATGAACGCGGAAGAGTTGCGCGACACAACTTTGAACCCAAACAACAGAACGATGATTCAAGTAACAATGGAAGATGCATCAATGGCGGACAATTTATTCCGTATTTTGATGGGCGACAAAGTCGAACCGCGAAGAGAGTTCATCGAAAAACACGCACTAGAAGTAAAAAATCTGGACGTATAATCAATGTGTAATGTACTGTACCGTAGTTGGTATAAAATTAAACTTTAAAAGTAGAAAGAAAGAAGATGAG
>JAIRWK010000065.1 GCA_031268995.1 Planctomycetaceae bacterium | reverse complement strand
CTTTTTGGTTCTTTTTGGGGCGATTGATCGGGCTTTCGGTAACATCGACCACGACGTACTGAATTGATTCTGATTTCCTCTTGAGCTTCTTTTTCCCAGGCAAGGCAAACATGCCGTCTTGAACCAAGGTGTCTTCCACCCATTGGATGGACAGGCAGACCGTACCCTTGCAGATGCCGTATTCCGACGCGATACTATCCATAGTCCGATACTCCCGCAGATATTTCAGCGTAATGCACAACTTGTCTTCGACCGTCAATTTGGGCGGTTTGCCACCTTTTTGGTGCAAAAGAGCGTATTCCTTTGGGAGAATCGACAACATCTTTTGAAAGGTATCGGGGTTCACACCATACAACCGTTTAAAAAGAACCGTTTGGACATCGGCCGCCTCATTTTTATTTTCCATGACCTCTATTATAGCATCTTTAAAGTTCTTAAACAAGTCTATTCAAAAAATTGCATTTTATACTTCCGCAATTTGTGTTTATTACTTATTTTGTCATGATTTTTCAGAGAAGTACAAAAAACGATATTTTTGAGTTTGCCGAGTTATACCGTAGCTGGTAGGGCGATAGGCTTCGCCCTTGAACAACCGCTCCACATTGTTGCGCTTGCGTGTTCAGCTTCAGGAATTTTAAAGTAGCTTGAGTATACTACATATAGCATGTCAACCATTGGTAAGCACACTGTTTTAAAAAACCGTGAACGGTTACAATTAATTTTATACGAATTCGGTCGCTTTCTATCAACTTAAAATCGACCAAATTTAAAATAATTTGTTTTTGGCAAATAGTGCTTTTAGAAAAATTCTCTCAACATCATGTTGATCGTTTTATGATCCAATCTCCGAGAGTCGGTGATATTTGTGATATTGCGAATAGTAATTTTGCTTTGGCGGGTATCACTAATTCTGGCTTTCTCAATTCGCAATATTTTATAATCTTGTCCGCCAACACAATCGGATCAATTAGTTTTACTTTTACACCTGCGCCTTGTTTCATTGCGGATTCTGGAATTTTTGCCGTATTGTCCAACTGATACAACCGATCACCATCACGCTTTATTGGACCCGGACAAACAAGCAAAACATGAACGCCTTCGTCATTCAATTCCAATCTTAATTGTTGACTGTACGCCGCGACAGCAAATTTTGTTACCGGATACGCGCCGACATATTTTGCCGCACTTTTCGACGCAAGCGAACCAATATTGACAATATGCCCGCGACTGCCCAATAACAACGGCAATGCACCAGATGTACAACGAATCATGCCCAAAACATTCAAATCAAATAACATTTGAAATTGCTCTGGCGTAGTGTCCGTAACACGACCACGCATTGATCGCCCCGCGTTGTTCACAAGCACATCAAGAGAACCAAACTCATCCGAAATCCGCCTAAAAAGAAAATCAACATCACTCTGACAAGTAACATCACAACGCAATACTTCCAACTTCACATCAGAACAAATATTACGAATCTCATTTGCCGCCGCTTCCAACCGCTCAAAATCCCGCGCAACCAAAACCACGCGCGCACCCAACCCCGCAAACCGCATCCCAATCGCACGCCCCAACCCACTAGAACCACCCGTTACAACTACAACCTTATCTCGCCACATATTCTCCCTTCAGACAAATACAAAACACAAAAATTTATATACCGTAGCCGATAGGGCGAAGCCTATTGCCTTACCGGCTACGGTATACCGCACATTTCTTTGGGGCGTATTCTACCAATTTCGTATAATATTGTAAGCACCGCGAAGGCGAAAAAGGATTATTTAAAACTTCTCGACACGCAATTAAAGCGAATTTTGGTAAATTACGTGAAATTTAACGCTTTGTTGTGTTAATTTATTCTGATAATAACGATTTTTTGTTTTGTTACAAATTTACCGTTCCGATAAAGTTTAATGATGAATTGTGGTCTGATGGGAAGCTGTCCGTTTGATCTCTCATCGCGAAATGTTCAAAAAGTAGTATTGAACTGTTTGGGCAAAATTGTTAGTATTCGCGTTGGTTGTCCTAAAAGAGGCGTAGTTTCTGGAATTTCAAAGAACTTCAAGATAATAAAGGACAATGCTATACTGAAACTACTTTAAAATTCCTGAAGCTGCGGCAAACCTGCAACGTAGAGCGTTGGGCAAGCTCAACAACGTAAAGCGGTTGTTCTGGGGCGAAGCCTACCGGCTACGGTATAAAAGATTTTGGATTTTGTGGGTAAAGTTTCGCTCGTACTGGTTGTGGTATGGCTTAGGTATATATGTATAAAAAGACGGTTTTCATTTTATTGTTGCTGGTTTTTGGTTTTTTTTGTGGCTCGGTTTTCAATTCGAGTTGGGGCAAAAAAATTGCCGAAGGCAGTGATGATTTTTCATCTCCAATAACTGTACCGCTTTACACCAATACCGTTGTTGAAACTGCCGGCTTTGATGAAAAAACTGAAAATCAAAATAACAAATTGCGTCCGCGATATAATGTTGCGCCTAATCTTGGCAACCGTATAGAACTCGTTTCCTCACAAACAGCTAAATCGTTACCCAAACCGAATACTTCAGCCCATTCTGTTTTGTCGGAATTATCTGTTCCTGCACCGTTGGTAAATGTTGGCTCGTCGAATGTTGTGGGCAATTGGGGGCAAAATTTTAACGGAAATATTTCGCCGATTAACTTGTCCGATTTGTCCATCGCCCAAAATATATCAGCGCAACACAATCAACCTGTTGAAGTTATGCCGGTTGAGATACCTGATTTGCCGGATTGTAACGGCGGTTATTCGTACAATAAATTTGTTGACAAGTATGCGGATTATTTTTTCGACGGCGCAAGCCATAACACCAGACGATATAACAACAATGGATTTTTTTGCGAAGGTTGGCTTGAGGGCGGAATTTTTTTGAATATGGATTCGCCGGACAACAAGAAAAATCCGATCATCGAATACAACGACCAAGATCGAGAATTTGTCATAAATCAACTTTATATTTCTTTTGGGCGTAAGTTGATGCGGCGTGGCAATTGGTTTGAATTTGGCGGGCAAATTGATTTATTATTGGGGTCGGATTATTTTTACACATCGGCTGTGGGATTTGAGACGAGTCGGTCGCATTATATCGCCGACGGAAACGCGATTTATCCCGAAGAAGCCGCCGCGCATTGGAACGCCTCACACGGTAAACGCCGCACGAATTCGGCGGCACTTTATGGATTGTCGATTCCACAAGCCTATGGTGAAATTCAACTTCCGATAATTTGGAATACCACTGTCAAAGCCGGACATTTCCTCGCAAATACCGGTATCGAATCCGCCGCCGCAACTCAAAATTTCTTCTACTCACACTCCTACAACTTCATGTTCGGACAACCGACGACATTGACCGGCGCAATCGCTACTACTGAAATTCCAAATAGTTACCGCTCGTCATCCGCCCGCCAATTGTTAATATACGGAATCACGCAAGGTTGGGACATGTTCGACAAACAAGGCGGTCTAAACTACATCGTCGGTACAAAATCAGTCAGCCGAAAAAATGAACAAAATTACATTTCACTAATTGCACAAGTAGGTCGCCAATCGGATTCAAATTCAAACAATAGAGTAAGTTATACATTGGCAATAAACCGTAAACTATCAGAACGTTTGACCGATTCGTGGGAACATACTTTCGGATACGAAAAAGACGGCGCGGTGAAATTTTTGTTACTTACAAATGAAATTTACGGCAAATCGTGTTGGATTACAGTTGCAAAATATCTGAAATACGACATAACCAATAATCTCTCAATTGGGCTACGTGCGGAATGGTTTAGAGATGACGGACTTGCCCGAATTCAAAAAACAGTGGTCAACTTTCCGCCTTTTCACTATAAAGGCAAAAACTACTGCGAGCTTACGCTTGGTGCAAATTGGCATCCAACACAAAATATCACAATTCGACCTGAATTGAGATTTGATTGGTCGGATGTGAAAATTTACTCGAATATTACACTTCCTGCACCACTAAACAAACACGGAATTTACAACGGAAATACCAGCATGACATCGCTCGCAATTGACGCTGTGTTCAGATTTTAACATTAATTTCTTTGTTTTCCCAAAATTAAATATTTATACGAAAAAAATTTTTTCCTTGAACAAAAATATCGCTAAATCACTATTTGAGACTGTTTTTACGCCAACCGGCATGATTCGGTTTATGTCGTTGGTTGTGTTGTTGTTTTGTACGGTTTCGTGTGTGAATTTGGCGGAAAAATTTGGTGCGGCTAATGGCAATACTGGAACGGGTTTATCGTTGTTGCGGGATGGTGATGTTCCGGTTGACACGGTGGCGGTGGAAATTTTCAATATTCATATAACTCCTGACAATGAACGATATTTGGACGAGCTTTGGTTTGAAACGGACGAACAAATAATTCCGCCTTCGGTCAGGCTTGATTTGTACCGCAATGGGATTCGTGTTGGGGTTCAAGGCAGTTTGATTTCGTCGGCGTTGTCTCGTCTGATTAACGTCAGCGGCAATCCAGATAAACCACGTTACATAAACGGAATGCGTGAAATTGCGGTTGCGGAAATGTCGCGAGAGATGCCGGTGTCGCGGCAATTCCAAAATTTGTTTCCGGGTACGCGGGTAATATTAAAGCCTTTTGAAACTGCAATTTACGAGTTGTCTTTGTTTGAAAATGATCGTGGGCAAGTTTGGGGCAAAACCTACACAAATGCGCAAGGTCAATTTGTTCTGACGGCAAAACCTGCTGACGGGGGCAAGGTTAAGTTTGAGGTTGTGCCTGAGTTGGAGTATGGTTTGCCGGAAACGAAAATGTATAGCCGTCAAGGAATAATGTTTACAGAAACAAGCAAACCGCGCAGAATATACGATTCGCTTAGGGTTTCGGCGGATTTGTTGCCGGGTAATTGGTTAATTTTGGGACCGACATTGGGCAATTGCGGCGGAGCTGGGCGTTGCTTTTTTATTCGCGGCGACGATCAAATTGAGCAAAGAATTGTTGCAATAAGACTTATAAATCTAAAACGCCCTAACGCAAATACCACTTTGCCCAAATCAAACTCGCCGGATTACAACGCCAATAACACAATGCCCGAAAGAAAATAAGAAACTGAGCTGAAGCCGTTATACCGTAGCCGGGTAGGGCGATAGGCTTCGCCCTTGAACAACCGCTTCACGTTGTTGCGATTGCCTAACGCTATGCGTTGCGGGTTTGCCGTAGCTTCAGTATATTTGTTGCGAAGTAAGAGTATATCTATTTGTATTTCACGTTTAGCAGATATAGACCTTGTGGCGGTGCGGTTGCGCCAGCGGCGGCGCGTGAGCGGGAATTTATTATTTCTCGCATTGATTCAGGACAATTTGATTTCGTAAGCATAGCAAGCGTACCAACAATCGACCGCATCATATTGTACAAAAATCCCGTCGCCTCAACCTCAATACAAATAAACGGCGGAGAAAGAATCGTCGGCTCAAGTCTTTCAATTTTTACGTCTAAAATAGTTCGTACAGTTGTTTTCTTTGGAGAACCGGTTGTCTGGAACGATGAAAAATCATGCTCGCCAAGTAAAAATTTGCCCGCAATTTTCATAACTTCAATATCAAGCCGATCCTTGCAAATCCAACAATACCCGCGTGTCATTGGAAATGACGGTTGATTATCGTCAATCAAATATCGGTAACGTTTTGATATTGCATCTCGAATCGGATGAAAATCTAACGCCGTTTCTTCTACCTTGAGAACGCGAATATCGGGCGGCAAAAGTCCATTTAATGCCCGTTGAATTATCGTTACATTTAATTCAGATTCCGTCTTGAAAGAAGCAACTTGCCTAATCGCATGAACGCCCGCATCTGTTCGTCCGCTACCAATAACAGAAATTTGCTCGCCTGCTATTTTGGAAATTACAGTTTCAAGCGAATTTTGAATTGTCGGCACATCGAGCTGCGTTTGCCAGCCGCAATACATTGTTCCGTCATAACTTACCTCAAATTTTATCCGTCGCAAAAAATATTACCTCCCGCAAAAAATTATCCCAACACCGGATCAATATTACTTATACTCAAGCTGTTTTAAAATTCCTGAAGCTGCGGTAAACCTGCAACGCAGAGCGTTGGGCAAGCTCAACAACGTGAAGCGGTTGTTCAGGGGCGAAGCCTATCGCCTTACCGGCTACGGTATAACAGAGAAATCAATCCGCGACAAAAGGATTTTTTTATAATCACGAAAAACACGAAAGAATACGAAAAGGGAATTTTAAAGTAGCTTGAGTGTAACAACAATTAGAAATAGATACAAGTGCTTTCAAGTATTTTTGGGTGAGCGTTCTCGTCATGTTTGGGCGGCGACCGAAACAGATTTTTAAAGATATTTGCGGATCAAATTTTATTTTCTGATCTTGCGAATATCTTTCCAAATCTGCGTCGTCTGCGTGCTAAAAAAATTTTTTTCTTGAATTTGGAAAAATAGGGATTGCGTTTTTTGGCAAATTGTTTTATACTCTCGCGGGTTGGTGATTGATTTTGAGTTTGATCGCGTTGAATTTTGATTTTCGGTTTGTGCCGTGTTAAATTTTTTCGCGTTTAAATAGTCGTTTATTGTGTTGTTAATGTTTTCTTTTTACCAAACGAGAAAAGTTACGATACAA
>JAIRWK010000015.1 GCA_031268995.1 Planctomycetaceae bacterium | reverse complement strand
TTGTTCTGTTATAATCTCCGCAATAGTTCTTCGCGGGATTATCCTAAAGCTTCCCTAACTTCTCATCATGTTTTGTTTGGTTTTACGTTAATTGAACTTTTGGTGGTCATTGCGATTATCGGAGTTTTAATTGCGTTGCTGCTACCGGCAATTCAAGCCGCGCGGGATGCCGCAAGACGCTTGTCTTGTAAAAATAATATGAAACAATGGGTGCTCGCATCCCACAGTTATCATGACTCATACGCAAGGTATCCCCAACAGCAAAACGGGTTTGTCACCGCCAAACCAGGTACTGGTAAGGATGAGGACAACCTTAATAATTCATGGAGTCCGTATTGGTCGGCTACCGCAACTCTGTTGCCTTTCATGGAAGCTGAAAACATCTTCCACAGTATCCAAAGTTACAACGGCTCGCCAAGACAATTTCACAACGATCTTACCAAACCACACTTCAAAAATATTGCCTCCATTATTTGTCCGGCTGACACGCTAGCCAGAACACCACGTCCATATGGGGCGAAAGGCAATATCTGTGTTTCATACGGTGATGCTGCTTACGATAATAGTGGTTACGGAGCCGTAGTGACTCTTGGTGCTGGAAAAACCAACATCTCACGAGGTTTTTATATTGCGAGGGTCCCTCGCAAAAGTGCGGATATTAAAGACGGATTAAGTAATACTATTGCAATAAGTGAATCTGTTACCGGTTCAAGTACGCCTTCTGATAATACTCAAAATGTTCGTGGCGGAATCAGTAAAGCTCCGCCATCAGGGACAGATAAAGTTACGATGTACTCATCGACATATTATAGCGGCATTAGTGAGTATGAATACAAAATACATCCCATTGAGTGCCTAAAATATGCGATAGATCCATCGAATCGCAATATGATTAAAACGCCATTTGTGGATACTAAATATTCAAGAAATTGGCGATGTTCTCGCTATCTTGATGGAAGGAATCCTAATTCTAGTTTTAATACAATATTACCACCTAACTCACCAAATTGTGTTCCAATGGCAGTCACTCTTGCTAGCGGAATAAGCCTCGAACAGGGTTGGGGGGTTTATAACGCGAGCAGTTCTCATCCAGGCGGGGTCAACTGTGGATTTGGGGATGGTGGAGTGCGGTTCATTTCAGATTCAATTGATGTTGCGAATTTGCCTGAGAGTCGGCAAGGTTCATACAGTCAATATGCTCTTGCGGGTAAAAGCGCATACGGAATTTGGGGAGCTCTCGGCACTCCAATGGGCGGAGAATCGGTAACTCCGCCATGATATATATTTTTTAAATATATTTGTTGTTTATTTTTATGCTATTCAAATTTATATACTGTAGTTGGGATTCGCCATTGAGTATACTCAAGCTGTTTTGAAATTCCCGAAGCTGAACACGCAAGCGCAACAACGTGAAGCGGTTGTTCAAAGGCGAAGCCTACCGCCCATACCGGCTTCGGTATAACCACTCATACCGGCTGCTGTATAACCTAGTGAAATTTGAAGCAATATTATACTCAAGCTGTTTTGAAATTCCCGAAGCTGAATACGCAAGCGTAACAACGTGAAGCGGTTGTTCAAGGGCGAAGCCTACCGCCCATATCGGCTTCGGTATAACCTATCAGAAATATGATAAGAATTTTCCCATTGCCACTTTTGATCACATTTGTTTTGTTCTGTAGTTTTGGTTGTTCAAGATCAGGTAAACCTGATGATTTGCCCAAGTTATATTCGTGCAAAATTACAATAACGCAGGACAACTTACCGCTTGAAGATGCATTTGTTTCACTTGTGCCGCAAGATCAAAACAACTCAAAATGGCATCCGTCTGGAAAAACAGACTCTTCTGGTATTGCACAGATTATGACCTACGGGTTTTCGGGAGTACCAGTTGGTAATTTCAAAATTACGGTAAAAAAAACAGTCATGGAGGATCCGATTTATTCAACGAATTCAAACGGTGAAAAAGAAATTGTTGATTATAAATCCGTTTACTCAGTGATTGAAAAAAAATATGCTAATCCAGAAACAACACCATTCACGGTTGAAATTTCTGGAGTTGTAACGTTTGATTTTGATGTTGGTAAAGCAATTAAACTCAAACTCAAAAAAAACAAGTAACCATTCACAAATAACTTATTCGCACGGTTTTTTTGCCCTGAAGGGCAAAGCGTAATAACAACCGGTAACAAAAACGGCAACGTTTCATTACCATTGTAATGAGTGGTTAGCAAATAATATCAATAACCCTTTAAAAAATTAAGAATTAAGAAAGATTGAAAATGAAAAAATTTAATGACTTAACCTTGAACTCGAAATGTAACGATTATTATGGACAGAAATTTTTTGGTAAATTTCCGTTTGGTTTTACACTTGTTGAGTTACTCGTTGTAATCGCAATAATGGCGGTGTTGATCGCGTTACTTTTACCCGCGATACAGGCAGCACAGGAAGCGAGCAGACGAATGACTTGTTCAAGCAATATGAGGCAATGGTTAATTGCATCGCATAATCACCACGCTGTAAACGAGGTACTCCCACAACAACGTAATAATGTTGTTAATAAAGCTAACTTCTCTTGGTCGGCAACAGCGGCATTGTTACCGTTTTGTGAGTATGAAGGACTATTCAATACTATTAATGCGTATTCATACTCCCCGAGTGCAGACAACTTTCCGGCTTCGCTTGGCGATCCGCGTTTTCTTCTTGTCAAATGTCCGTCTGATACGATGGCTTGGGATGCGCCTCAGAGTGGGAATATTGTTCTTTCAGAGGGAGATGGTGCTCCAATGGGGTACGGAACAACTGCTGCATCAACTGAAGAGCTGGCAGTTGCCAACAGGGGAATATATTCGCCATATTCTGCCAAAACGCTTAATTCAATAGAAGATGGTACAAGTAATACAATCTCAATTAGTGAATCTGCAACTAGCGTTTCCGGATACACAACGAGGCAAGTTCTCGGAAACATAAGTAATGCAGGAATTGGTTTGCTGAAAGATAGTACTACAGGAGAGCTTGTACCATCTGTTTGCATGAATGCCCGTGATCCCTCAGATAGAAGTTTGTTGACAACTCCGGGTGCAGGTACTGGTTCCTCAGGAAGAAGTAATATGTATTTAGCAGGTTATCATCCTTACACCTCATTCAGTACAATACTGCCCCCAAATTCTCCAAGTTGTAGAGATGATACTCTTACCAACCCCAGTGCACCTGGTAATAGACATACAAATTGGGGGATATTTAGTGCCAATAGTTACCATACGGGTGGAGTCAATTGCGGTATGACGGATGGTTCCGTTAGCTTTGTAGCGGAAACAATTGACACAGGCGGATTGCCGAATTCCGATCAAACACACCTCTCCGGCAAAAGTCCATACGGAATTTGGGGAGCATTAGGTACACCAAACGGCAGTGAATCAAAAACATTGCCGTAGTGAATTTCTGAAAACCAACTTTAGCGGGAGCGTCCCGCTCCCGATTGTGGCAGTGGGAACGCTACCGTTGCAGGACTAAAAGACTATTTGCCAAGAATTGCCAAAAACAAATTATTTCACGTCCGCACAAAACCTGTTTAATGATGTAATGAGGTTGGTGTTTTTTAAAATCATTTGTTATCTGTAGGGGCAACCCTTGCGGTTGCCCGTGTGAGGCGACCGCAAGAGTACGCCCCTACAATATGGTCGTTTGGTTCGGAGTTTTACCTAAAAAAACTCTTATACCGTAGTCGGTAAGGCGATAGGCTTCGCCCCTGAACAACCGCTTCACGTTGTTACGCTTGCGTGTTCGGCTTCAGGAATTTTAAAGTAGCTTCAGTATACAAGAACCATCATTTAAATATCCGGATTTTGAATTTGAAAAAATTATGAAACGAATTTTTAGTACACTATTTATCTTTTCGACAATATTATTTTTTATCGGGCAAGTTTTGGATTTGCAGCGGAATGAATTTGTTTTGTTCGCGGCGGACTCACCGGTTGCACAACCTGATTTAAAAAACACAACACCAAATATTCCTGAAAATACAGAAAGTCAAACCAACGACGAAAAATCCATCTCAAATCCATTTTTCTCTCAACTCGCTACACCGGACAGATTGTTTAGCCATCGCCTCGAACAAATCGAACAGTTGCTAAAAATTGATCGTCATACGGAAGCGGTTGATGTTATTAGTTCGCTTCTTGAAGAATCAGACAACTTCTTGATTCCTCCCCTCAACAATGATGAAAATATTACAACAACTACCGCCATCGGACAAACAACAGATATGTCTATCACAAAATATTTGATTGGCATATTTCAAAAAATACCCGACAAATCAAAAAAACAATACTATACTCAACATTCCCCACAAGCAGCACTCTTACTCGAAACAGCCGTTAAACAAGGCTCTTTTGAAATGTTACAAAAAATTTCCAAAAAATATTTGTTGACAGAGTCAGGCATCACTGCCTTGTTTTTCATTGGAATATTTCAATTTGAGTCCGGTGATTGGGAAACCGCATTGTTGACCTTCCGCAAAATAAATTATGTTGCCGATTGCACCAACATCAAACTCAATTCACTAGAACCGCTGTTAAGCCTGTCAACCGCAACTTGCCAAATTAAACTCAACCTAGAAAACGATGCACAAAAAACATTAGAAAATTTCATCAAAAACTTTCCTCAACCGCGACTTATTCTCAACGGCAAATTAACACCAAATCTCAAAACCGCCGACGAAATATTCTCACTGATCAAAGAATCCATAAATCAAGACGATCCAAAAACATTAACAAATTGGCTTGAACAAAACGGTTGGTTGTTACATTGCGGCATACCATCGCAAAATCCCAACACAACTACAACCGCCCCATTTGCCGAAACATGGAAAGAATATAATTTCCACCACAATAAATCAGAAACCTTAATAAAAAAATTACACCTAAACGTCCAATCATCAAATGAAACTTACATTCCCGCATTACAACCGCTCGTTATTGATAATCTTGTTATTATACGCGGCATAGATGAAACTACAGCCATCAATATTGAGACTGGTAAACGTGTTTGGTATCAACACGATTGCCCGTATAACATCCCATTATCCCTAGCCGTATCTCTGAAAAATTCCGGTCTGACTAACTCCCATACTAAACCTAATACACTTGGTTCTACGCGATTAGGTATCTGGCACGACCGTGTTTCAAGTATCATGAGTAGCGACGGTAAATACCTCTTCACAATCGAAGGGCACCTACATCAAGATACAAAAAAAATACAACCCCTAAAAATCAGTAACCAAACACTTAATAACCCATTCAGTAAAACATCAAACACTCTCGCCGCAAAAGATATAAAAACCGGCGACATCATTTGGCAAATCGGTAAATTTAATTACGTACAAAAAATATTGACAAAATATGATGCCGCATTGCCCCCCGAAATTAAAAAACAACTCGAACAAAACATCACCACCAAACCAAATACAACACACGCCGAAAAAAATAAACTCGATGTAATTAATATAGAAAAAGATGATGAATCATTATTTTCCCAAGAAGAATTGTTATTGAGCGACACGCAATTTTTAGGCGCACCACTGCCATTTCACGGAAAACTATATTCCGTTGCCGAAATCGGTAACACGCTATATCTGCTCGTACTAAATGCAGAAAATGGAAAATTAATCTCAAAAGTTCCACTAGTTCAAATTATACGACATAACGAACATAATTATTTGCGGTACTTTTACGGATTGACACCATCTGCTTCAAGCGGAATCATATTTTGCCCTACCGGACTTGGAATGGTAGTTGCGTTGGATGCTACTACAATGTCTCCGCTGTGGTGCTTTAGTTATACCCCATCAAATCCCCCAACAACTACAGACACAACTCCCATTAAAGCCGCCACAATAAAACAACGAGCATCAATACTAAATCCGGTTGACTCCAATAATGATTACTTTCGTAACGCTTTTATAGAATCCGGCTGGCAAGTGCCAAGCATAATGGTTGCAGAAAACCGTATTCTGATTGCACCGCCTGATGTTCCGTTCTTGTATTGTCTTGATTCGCTGACAGGTAAATTGCTTTGGCAAACATCAAATTTCAACCGTTCAAACGCACTTTACGTTGCATGTATCCATGATAACATTGCGTATATTGTTACACCAAATTCAATGTTGATGTTGTCAATGGATTCCGGACAACCTATTCAAAAACAAATACTTACCGACAACAATCTCCCGCTTGCCTCCGACACAACTGATACAAATCAATCCACACAAAATACAACCGATCATATCTCAAAACTTGTTTTTCCCGTTTCATTCAAACCAACTGGGCTTGGCATTCATAGCGGTAATTTGTACTACATCCCACTTTCTCGCGGATACGTAGGTGTTGTAAATTTATCAGATAGCTCAATGAAATTAATCTCGTCACCGGAATCAGCCCTCAATACAGAGAAACAACAAGATAATACAAAAAATAACCCACAACAAAATGACACAATAGAACAAATTCGCGACATATCGTTCGGTAATTTGGTTGGAATACATGGACGTTTTTTTTCACAATCGCCGCTGGAATTGGTTTGCTTCGACCAATATCACAACTTTAACGAACGCACAAAACAATTACTCGAAAATAACCCTGAAGACCCGATTGGCTTATTGCAACTAGCATATATTCGACGCGCAGAAAATAACTTCGCCGAAGCAATACGATTGTTCCGCCGTTCAATTGAAATCCGTCCAACGGAAATTGCCGTTTATAATTTGCGTCAAACGTTGATAGAAGCTGTCAGAAATAATTACAAAACATGGAAACAAGTTTTGGCAGAAACTATGTCAATGCCAATAACACTCGAAGAATATGTTGATATTTTATTCGCACAAGTAAATGGAGCAACAGATAATGGTGATATTGACGATTGTATTTCTATGTTACATGAAGTGTTCAAATTTGAGTCCGATTTTCACGTAAATACCGTAATTGGTGATCGTCTTACTTCGCAACTGCATAACGCCGTCGGTACATTGATAAAACAAATAAAACAAAATAATCAACCCCACTCAATAAAAAAAATTAGTTTAGCCGCAGACAAAATTTTTAACAATTTTTGTAACAATAATTTTAATTTCGCCTCAACTAAAACTACAATAACACAACCTACTACATCGGAATACAAAACCAATACAATTTCGCAAGAAATCAGGTATTGGCAAATTTTTATTGAATTATTTTATGCCCTGCCAATAGTAGAAGACGCAAAAAAGATACTAAGTGAACTCTACATAAAAAATCAGCATTATCTTGCTGCCGAATTACTTATGGATACACCTTTCAATGAAATCAATGATGTTGCCGAAAATAAAGATAAAAATACCGCTGAAACAAAAACAAATTTGCCCAAAATTGATGAGTTGAAATTTTGGGCAGAGGAACTTACATTACGCGGAGTTATTCCCGACGCATATTACTATTATAGTTTGATAGCTGAATTTTATGAAAAAAACGGAAAAAAAATTACAGAAGAAGTCCTCGATCTGCCAGCCTTCAAAAATTACATTCAGCAACACAAACTACCGGTTGATTTTCCCAAAGGAGAAATAACTTGCTACGTTAAAAATACAGACTCCAAATTACAACAACTTCAAAACACTACAGTTGCAATAACGCCCAATCCGTCATCCCCAAAAAACCTTCAAGCTAATTTGTTGCTTCAGACCGTTCGCAGCGACAATACAAATTTTGGAATAGATGCCATTCCTGTACAATATCTCGGCAGTGAAGAGCCTTTCCTTTCGCCGTATAAATACGCGTTAGAACTTCATGACAACACTCCATCATTAGCCGCGTATGGTAACACAAATAAAGAACATTGGCGATGTTCTCTTGCAGAATATTTTTCTGATTTACCAACATCAGAAACAAACGATCTATTCGTTCAACGAACATCCTACGCAAGATACAAGGCATCAACAATTTTTCTGAAAGGTTGTGGTCATTTACTTCTCCTAATGTACGCAGATAGAATAATCGCAATTGATACGTTTGGTTGTGGTGGTGAATCAAATAATAATTGTCCGCGAATACTTTGGTCACGAAAAACATCGCCCGATCATAAATTTTCCGAACAAAGGTTGTCAAATGAACATACAATAAAACTGATTTTTGCAGGAAGTTATGGGAGAATAACGCCAACACCCCATTACTACAAGTCAATGGTTTTCATTTCAAAAAAAATCGTTTGTTATCGAGAAAACAACACATTGTACGGTCTCAATCCACTCACCGGTAACGTTGTTTGGACACGTGATATTATGACTGACGAATGTTCTCTTATTGGCGTTCGTAATTCATTATTTTTATTCTACAACGATACATTGCAAATTGTTGCAGTTGAGCCGATTAACGGCAGAACTATCAAAACCGGATATGTTGCCGGTAATATTTTAGCAAGCTATGGTACGTCGGTAGTTGTTGATCGATCAAATAAACAAGATAATCGGTCGGAAATTTTAGTTACAGACTTGCGGGATATTTTTCTGGATGACAACGAAATTAAAGTATGTGACAATATCAATGAAATTGCTCAAAATGAATTATTCAAAGTTGATGCCAACATGATTCCAGTTCGCAATATTTTTCCCAAAACTAACGACACATTCAAAATGATCAAAGCTTTGAAAAATGACCGCTATATCGCGTTTGTTGTTGCTAATACCGCCAAATTGTCCATTACCAATACCGAAGCTCAACAACGTATGTACATCTACGATCTAAAAAACAAATCCCATTCAATAGGTAAAACAAACAACGATGGAAATTGCGAAGGTGCAGATATTAGTAAGGCGTTTAATATTGATGGCACAATGGTGGACTTTCAAATATATCAAAACGGTAATCAGTTCATAATGTTACTAATCGCAAGCACAAATAGCGTCAACAAAAGAGGAACGATCTCTACAGAAAATAATGGAACTAAATCCGATCAAAAAGATTTGCCGTTGATTAGCGGACATGTTAAAGAATCGCCGTTGATTGGTGGATTTGTGGTAGCCAATACAGGATATGAATTTTTCATGTCATTTGACGCAAACGGAAATCAATGTTGGGAGAATAGTATGAATGTGCGGGAGTGGTATCTGCTGCAAGATTCCATGTCGGAAAATATACCAGTTTTCATTTATGCTGGTATCGTAACATCCTTAAATGGAAAACGGCAAACATATATAGGTATAAACGTAATTGACAAAACTACCGGTAAAATAATATCTCGTAAACTTGTTCCTTGCAATAAGATCGATAGTACACAATTTATACGTTTGGCAACTGACTCCAAAGAACACGAAATTAAATTATTTCACACGAATCAAGTCGTTACTATCAAGTTTGAAAACGAAAGATAGAAATTGTCCGGTACATACCATTACCCGATGGGCGTTAGACTTCGCTCTTAAACAACCGCTTCGCGGTGCTGCGCTTGTGTGTTCAGCTTCAGGAATTTCAAAACAGCTTGAGGTTTTCATTCCAGCATGAATGATTTTGCGACTTCCATTGGTGCGGGGCTGTAGCATAGTGGTTCCATTGAGTTGCTGGCTCTTCCTTGACTTAGGCTTAAGATTGCTGAAGTGTATCCGAATAAATTTGCCAAAGGTGCTTCCGCCTCGATCAAAGTTAAATGACCAACAACCTCCGTTTTTGACACCAATCCTCGTCGTTGTTGCAAATCGCCGACGATACCGCCGACATAATCCGACGGCGTTTGAATTTCAATCCGCATCACCGGCTCCAACAACACCGTACCCGATTCACGCAATCCCTTGTGAAACGCATCCGAAACCGCAATCCTAAACGCCGTCTCCGTACTCTCAGATTCGTTGACCTTCGCGTCCGTCAACGTAATACGAACATTGACAAGCGGAAATCCCAAAACACCGCCGCCTTGACTTTCTTCGCGAATAGATTCCAAAACGGTTTGTTTAAATTGTTTGTCGAAAATTTCGTCTGAAAATTCGCTTTGGATTTCGACTGACGTTGCGGTTTCGCGTTCGGATAATTTTAGCGGTTCGATTCGAATTGAAACTTCAGCTGTGTGTTTTTGTCCACCGAGATTGCGATTGCATTGACCTGAAATTTCGACAACGCGTTGAATTGATTCGCGGTAACTCACTCGCGGATTATGCACTCTCACGTTCATTTTATAATCGCGTAACAACCGATGTTTTATCACTTCCAAATGCAACTCGCCCATTCCGCTAATCAACATTTGACTTGTTTCTTCGCTTTCGTGAACGCGAAAAGTCGGGTCTTGCCGTTTCATCATTTCCAAAACTTGCTTCAACTTTTTATGTTCCTCCGCCGAGTTTGGTTCGATTGCCATTGAGACAACCGTTTCGGGAAACACGATTGTCTCCAGCATTATTGGAAATTTTACATCGCAAAGCGTATCGCCCGTAACCGTAACCCGCAACCCAATCACGCCGCAAATATCGCCCGCCGAAACTTCTTGAATTTGTTCGCGGCGGTCTGCTTGGATTCGCCAGAGTTGCGGGATACTTTCTTTTTTGTTTTCGCGCGGATTCAACACGCGGCTGTTTTGCCTCAACGTACCCGAATAAACTCTAAGATAATGTAAATCGCCGTGCTTGTCCGCATCAATCTTGAAAATTAAACCGCAAAACGGTTCGTCCGGATCAGGTTTGCGTGACAATTCAGGGCAATCGGGACGAGTTGGGTCTTGACCGCAAATTGCAGGAATATCGGATGGCGAAGGAAGATAATATTTGACCGCGTCCATTACAGGTTGCACGCCGATTCCGTCAAGAGCAGAACCACACAAAACCGGTACCGCAAGATTCAATAACGTCGCCGAACGCAAAACACCATAAATCATCGCATCCGAAACCTCCTCCAACGAAAGCAATACCTCCGTCAACTCATCACTAAACATCGTTAAATCATCCAACATCTGACTCCGCCATTGAATCGCCTCGTCCTCCAACTCCGCCGGAATCTCAGACTCCGTTATCACCGAACCATTGTCCTCTTTGGAAAATGTCAACATCTTCATCTTGACCAAATCAATCGTAGCATAAAACGCATCCGGTAAATGCGGCGGTCCCGCCCCAACAGGAATCATAACCACAACAGGTTTCGCACCAAGTTTGACTTTGATTTGTTCCAACGTTCTATAGAAATCAGCACCTTCGCGATCCATTTTGTTTATGAACGCAATTCGCGGAACATGATATTTATTTGCTTGCCTCCAAACCGTTTCGCTTTGTGCTTCCACGCCTTCGCGCGCACTGAAGACTACCACGCCGCCATCCAACACCCGCAACGACCGCTCAACCTCCGCCGTAAAATCAACATGACCAGGCGTGTCAATAAGATTAAATACACAATCATTCCACTCAAACGTTACCGCCGCTGCGCGAATTGTGATGCCGCGTTCTTGTTCTTCGGGATCGAAATCTGTTACGGTTGTGCCTTGATCGACCGTGCCGAATTTGTGCACAAATTTAGAATAAAATAACATCCGCTCCGTAACCGTAGTCTTGCCCGCGTCAATATGAGCAATAATTCCAATATTTCTGACTTCACTAATTTTTCGTAACATAATTCAATCTTTCCGTTTTTCTGCGCGGATGTTTTTAAAATATCATTTTTCGCCTTCTTCGCCTTTGCGGTGCTTACTATACCGAAGCCGGTATGGGCGATAGGCTTCGCCCTTGAACAACCGCTTCACGTTGTTGCGCTTGCGTGTCCAGCTTCAGGAATTTTAAAACAGCTTGAGTATATACTGTAGCTGGCAGGGCGATAGGCTTCGCCCCTGAACTCCTATTTTTCCAAGCGTAGGGACGACGCTTGCTGTCGCCCTTATTTTTGGGGCAACCGCAAGCGTTGCCCCTACGATTTTTGTCCCGCAGAGACAATCATATTGTGTCTGGCGGGACGACGGAATATGGACTCTTGCGTAACATGAGTTATACATTCCTGAAGCTGAACACGTAAGCGTAGCATAGCGAAGCGGTTGTTCAAGGGCGAAGCCTATCGCCCATACCGGCTTCGGTATACAAAATAAAAACTGAATTTCATAGTGCGATTAGTATAATTGGTGTTCTCAAATCGCCAATTGCTGTTCTACAAGTGCCAATTGGTGTTCTACAATTACCAATTGCTGTTCTACAATTGCCAATTGGTGTTCTACAATCGCCAATTGTTGTTCTACAATTGGCAATTGTTGTTCTACAATTGGCAAATTGTTGTTCTACAATTGGCAATTGTTGTTCTACAATTGTCAATTGTTGTTCTACAATTGGCAATTGTTGTTCTACAATTGGCAATTGTTGTTCTACAATTGGCAATTGTTATTCTACAATTGACAATTGTTGTTCTACAATTGGCAATTGTTATTCTACAATTGACAAATTTTGCCCGCCTAAATGTTCAAAAAAGACAAAATTTGCCCAAAATTGCTTCAAAATGATACAAATTTGGTTGAATTGCTCATTATACTCA
>JAIRWK010000408.1 GCA_031268995.1 Planctomycetaceae bacterium | reverse complement strand
TTGTGAAAGGTTTAAACCGCGTAAATTCGCAACACCGAATTTGATGTCTAAAAATTCCCTGTCGTCGAAATTTTTAGTTGTTCTCAATTGCTCAATCTCTATCTTTGTTGCTATTTGTTTACCATCATACTCAATAGGTTTGTACAATGTACTAATACTAGCAATAGGCATGCTTTTTTGTCTACTGTAAAAACCTGTGAAATCTGCACCTTGTATATCTGCGTTTCTAAAATTACAGTTGCTAATATCAGAATCGCAAAATTCTGCCATTTTCAGATTGGTACCGGAAAAATCGCTTCCTTGCAGATTACAACGAATAAACTTTGCCTTTTCAATATCGCCGTCTGTAAACTTACAACCTTGCATATTTGCACTCCTGAATACTGTCTCTTGCATACTACAGGGATAAGGTGTCTTTTCGCCGTTGTTGAACTTGTTAAAATCCCAATTATTGAAGTCAGGCTTAGGATTACCCCGAGTCCAGTGAGTGTATGTGCCATAGATAGTACATCTGTCCAAAACAACCTGTTGTTTTCTGGCAACACATCTTTTTCCTTTCGCTTTACCATTTTGTACATAAGAAACAACACTGACATACGCATGACGCGGTATCTCTCCCGCAAAATCATTATTACTATTTAACTCTCGCTCTTCCGTTAATTCCATATACTCTCGCTTCGTAAACGAATCGGTTGACAGAATCATTTCAGGTGTTACGCTAGTGGGTAGTGTTGCGCCAAGAATTATGGCACCTTTGAAATTACACTTTTCGCCAAAACCACAACCACCGGAAAAATGTACATCTTCCAGGTTTGCATACCTAAAATCGCAATCGTAAAATTCCATATTAGAAAAAGAACTTCCCTTCAATATGGTACCGTAGAATGAACACCCCCTTACAATACCCAAACTCTCGTAATCTCCCAAAAAAAGACCGTGAATTCGCTTAAAGTCAAAATTTTTAATGTTCTCAAATGGCTTTTCAACTCTTTTTCCGTCTAGCATTATTTCGTCGCCTACTCCTCCTGAATAACCAGAGTACAAATTCACATACTTACTGGCTTCGTACCTATCGGAGTATTCTTTTTTGTCTTCATTGTCTGCTAATGCCGGAGCGTAATAACACATACAGTGACGCATGGGACAGTGCCATTGCCAAAGCCAAGAACACTCTTTTTCTCGCCTACATTCTTCCGGTCTTAAATCTGACAAACTGAACTGCCCAAATCCAACATCATCAAATATAATCAGAAACGACAGTACAAAGACAACAATGTACAAACTCTTTTTTAACATAATAATCTCCCTTTCCTAAATTTGTTGGTATTAAATAAACGTTGAATTGGAGACAGCAAAACAGCATCGACGCAATAACGCATATTATAAAGGCATCCGTCGGCGCATGTTTGCTGAACCCCACACTGTGAAACAAAAATGAATTTCTTGTATTAGTATCTTACAAGAAATTCACTACAATTAATTGGTTGGCGGCGATGGAGGCGACGACCACTGACCAATTGAAATTTCCTTAAATTTCACACCACTACCCCAATGCGTCTGAATGTAAATACGACCATCAAGAGAGCCGCCATTACTAATTTCGACTCCCGATTCATCATAATACTTCAACCACTGCCCAATTATTTTGGCATAAACCTCAAGAGTTCCCTGTTGTTGTCCAACTACATCAGGTTTCCAATAAATTTCCAATTCTTTGTCCGTAGTACCCTGCCACCTGGTGTAGTTGTTCGCAAGTGTGTTGTACAACTTCTGCCAGGTATCCACGTTTCCATCAGCATTTTTGTAATCGTAAAAGTTATTCAAGTTACCGTCATATCTTATCCCATTCAGAAGCTGCGTGAGTTTTTCCATGTTACCTTCATTGGTGGTGAATTCAGATGTAAACCGAACTTTATTGACGCTACTATTAGGTACTCCTTTGTAAATGTTTGGATTATCGTCGGTTTCATTTGCTGGTCTATGTTGAAAAGCCGTAATACCTGTAACAGTACTGCTACCATCGATAATACTGACTCGATCTACCATTGCCTGTGTATCGAATATTGCAATTTCTTTTGCTCCCGTAAAACTACCGAGTTTTATACCACTATTGCCAACGAAACTTAGTTTCCTTTGATCACTCGAATCAATTTTTTCGTTCCCATCTCGATCCGGTTGAAGATATCCATTCACTCCGTTGCGTGTGAAGGAATATTTTAGTGTCAACTTAAAACCACTTTCATAAGTATTGGCAGAAAAGGTATAACCTCTTTTGACAGTATCACTGTAACCGCTACCTTCGGATTTTGGAGCAACTGCACCAGCAACCGGTACGATTGTTGTTATACCGTCGGTCTCAATTTTCCATCTGCCTGGAACGATCCAGTTGTATTGTCCATTTGCATTTGTTAGTGCTTCTTGTACTACAAATTGAACGGAATCACTTGCGACCACATCGACAACACTTCCATTTTGTTTTCCTATTTCCAGTTTAACTGTTACTATACCCATAGCCACGTCATTACCCGTCAAAGTTTCCACGATGTAAGGATCCGTGAATAATTTTGTGTTGGAAGCGTAGGTAGTTTTCAATAATGGAGTCGTGCCGCCACTAACGTTTGTCCATACTCTAGGTGCTTCTTGTTGATTACTCTTTTGTTTGACTGTAACTGTATGGGTATCGGGGTCGTTTTCCACGATAACAAATCGATATTTCAGATCATCTGACAAGGCATACACGGTACGAAGCGGTACCTGCTTGTAATCATCAGGAACGTTAGTATTCGGATGTTTTGAGGGGCTAAAATACGTGAGCCGTTTTTCATTCGAAGTTCCCATTCCATATTCAAGTACGGCATGTTCAGGATTCAATATGGGACTGCGTATGTAACCATTATTGTCCTCGTCCGCTAGCAGCATGACAGAAAGAGCTTTATTGTACACGGCTGCAAAATATATTTCCCCGATAAAATATCGCTCTTTACCAGGGAAATCATGTTTACCAATCATCCAACCGGCATCTATTGCAACAGGACCATTGTCATTAGGTGCTGTTGCTACAACAACACCATTAATCATCAAAATCCACGATTTCACTGTTTTGTCATAAATGCCAACAATGAAAAGTTCCTTGCCTATTTGATTGGCATCTAAGTCCACACCAACTTCATAGTTGTTTGGATTTTGCCAAACTCCGCATTCAAAGATCACACGTCCCTTTTGCCCACGAAGACGCAGAAAAAGCTCGGGATTCGTGTTATCCCCATTGTTCTGCGCAACAATATAGTGAAAACCTTCCTCAACATCTTTCATGGAATTAATTTTGATTTTCGCTACAATTGTAATTTCGCCTGTAGAATCTGGGCATTGCCAAGAACTTCACTACGCATCCCATCGAACACCACATTTGTGGGTGTTTTGTAAACTAACGGACTGATTTGAGTCATCTCAATACCTCCAAAATTTCATGATTAAAGTACATTTCAGGCAATTCATACACGCTGTATGAAAAAAATTAGACTTTGATTATATTGCAAAACGAATCAAAAATAAAATCCCAGATACAGGAATTTTGCTTTTGTACGAAACGAAAACTTAACCGACGATTACTCACATTGTCAATATAACCGCATCAAACCTGAAACATTCTTGGTTGAAATCAAGCGTACAAAACTGCAAAGTCTATCCAACTATCCAAACGCTGAGATCAACACCACGCAGTGTATCATAGTTTTTAAAAACAATCAACCACTACCAGAAAATAGAGGTGGACTGGTTTTTCTGTACAGGAAAGTGGTTTTAATAAGGTTGATTTTTGGTAACGATTTTTTTGTTTGATTAGTGGTTGTATTTGATTTTTTGGTTTGGCTGGGTATTTTTGT
>JAIRWK010000346.1 GCA_031268995.1 Planctomycetaceae bacterium | reverse complement strand
CCGGTTCGCTTTCTTTGTATCCGAAGCGTACATTTGTACCTGTTCGGAATCTTTGCGCACCGAGAACGACTGCCATTTTTGCAATGTCCGTATGCGTGTGGGTACGAATATTTTCACTCCAAAAATCATCGATAGTTCTTACGCGGTGTAAGGGAATTTTTAGGTTATCAATTACAAATTCGCGGATGAACGGTATTTTTGAGGTACGACCGCTTAGAATTACCTGATTGGGCTGGCGTTTATTTTCGCGTTCAAGATAATCCCGCAACTCTTTCAAATAAACGAAAATATCCATGAATCCCATTTCGCCGAATGTTTTGAGACTTTGTAAATCGTGTCTAATCCATTCGCGGAGCATTTCGTGTGTCAATATAAATTCGACGGCGGCGTTTGGGTTAATTGAAGTTGATGCGATATCGCCGAGATAGTGTAAAATCATTTGTTCGTCGGTTTCTGTCAATTTCCATTCTTTAAGTTGCGCAATTTCAGGTTTTGCCGATTCGGCTAATTTTGTAATTTCGGACAAGATTGTTCGTTTGATGCGTTGGTCAAAAGACGGATTGGGTGATTGTGCTTGCAGGTCGAGTGTTTCTTCAAAGTTATATTTTTGGCGGAAAAAGTTCCAAATAGCTGTAACAATAAAGTGCGTTATTCGATCTCCTGCTCGGTTAAAACGCATAGTGTCAACCATTTGAAATGTTGCGTCAACAACGTTATCTGTTTCGTTGTATTGCCAATCTACATCGACTAGTGCTATGTCTGTTGAGCCGCCGCCAATATCGATTACTAGAATTCGCAATTCATCGGTATTATCAAGATTACCGAGAGTGCTTCGCATCATTTGGGCATTACTCATTCCGAACAGGAAAAAATTCTCCCAAATTAAATACGCAACAATCGCAACCGGTTCGCTGCAAACCATCTCAACATGAAATTTGTCGTGAACAAGCGAATATGCGCAAAGCACACTTTCGGCAACTTCGGCAAACATCTTTTGAAACAATTCGCGGTCAACTCTGCGCCAAGTCAATGGATATGTCAACATTATCTGATTGATAATTGGGCATTTGAGTGGGAAAGGAGCGGTGCTTTGTGGGTTGGTGATGCTGCCTTGAATCATTTGGAGGAGTTGCCTCAAGCTGTAATCTATTAGTTCAATATTGGGAAACATACCGTGTCGTACTCCGGCGATTCCTTCGTATCCTATTGTGGGTTCGTTGGGTTTTAAATGTTCTGCCCAATGTCGTATATATTTTTTGGGCGAGTAGAGGTATGTTACACGCGGGTTGAGTTTGATTAGTTCTTTGGCGCGTTCTCCGGTTACGATCCAAGGTGATTTATTGATGAGGTCAATTTGCATTAGGAGGATGTTTGAGTGTACTATTTCGCGGTCTGTTTGGGTGCGTTTAAGGTAGTTAGGGTCCCAACTATTTTCAAGCCGTAATGGTTCTAATGAAAGTTCGGACACACCGATGGGCGAGAACAAGCAAGTTGTTCCGGTGTTACCGAAATCGATATACAAAGTACCTGCGATACCGGGTGCGTTTTCGGGCGGCAAAACGTGAAAACCTGTAACTTCGTAAGGTTTTTTTATCGAGTTGAATATACCCGAATGTTTTATCAGGCAAGGAATATTATTTTTGAGTTGTTTTCCTGCGCTTGAATTTGTATCGATTACGAGGTCGGCGGTTATTGCTCCGGTTTGGCTGTTTCTGTTCAACCTGAAAAACGCGAATTGAGTTTGGCAAGACATCCAACCTGTCGATTCTATCGTCAACGGATAAGAACATGCGATATGTTCTGATACGAGGTTGATCAGTTGATCGTCTTTGAATTCGTTGGCTTGTGAACATGCAACGGCATCTGTCCAAAGTTTGCTGGGTGTTATACCCTTTGGCAAAATCTTTGGATCGATAGTAAATGAGCGGCATACTTGGACACCGGTTTTAGGAATGACGTGAAAGTATGGTACGCTGGTTGTGTTTGACATTTATTGTACTCCGTATTGGTCGTAAAGTTTTTGAATATTGTTATTCAATTCGTCGATTGTTGTGATAAGGTTAGCGGCTTTTTGTTTATCTTCGTGGGTTTGGTGTACTTCGGCATCGGGGTTGAGTGGTTGTTGAATTGGGAACAGTTGTGCGAGTAATTCTTTGGCGTGTACGATCAAGGAGTACACGACTATATCTTTGGCGGTATCGATTTGTGCTGTGTTGAATATTGTGGTTTGTGTGTATCCCCATAGTTTGCGGTTTTTTTTGTAGAGGTATTCTATTTCGCGTTCGACAAATGGGATTGCAACATTGGTATCTGGGGAGTTACCGGCTACTTTTTTGATAATTGAGTTCAAGTTGATACAAAGTGTTTTGAACAATCCGGAAATATTTGTCGGTTCGGGATTATTTTTCAAAAATTCCTCTACCAGCAAGTCAAATTTTTTGATCTGAAATTCTTTTTCGACAAATCTTTCGTATGAGAATTGGTCGGTCAATCCTAGTGCTTTACCGAGATTTTCAAGAGCTTCTTTTGAGACAGCTGATGTCAAGGAGCCGTTTTCGCCGTAGTAAAAGTGTATTATGTCGGACAATTTTTGTAGAACCGTTGTGATACCGCTGCGTTTGAGGTGTTTTTGGACGAGCATTTTGGGTCCGCTTTTATCAACGATTCGAAGTATTGTTTTGAGGAAGAAGCTATGTCCGCGATCACCGGGGTTGCAAAGCGATTCAATATTTTCCCGAAATGCTTTAGCCAATCCCATTTCGTCAAGTGTTTTGTAACCTATGCCGTCGCGTTCTGTCCATTTGTGCATTGTGGGTTTATATTGGTCGAATGTTTCGGCGTAATTTTCTTTGGAATTGAAGCTGTACAATGTATCGATGAAACAGATAGCTGCTGGTTTTAGGGTTCCTTTGTGGCTCATTTTATCGAGTGCGTTTTCTTTGAGAACTAGTTTGAAGTGGTCTTCGTTTGATTTAAATTTTTCGGGATTTGTGTAGCGTAATTTGATATTGTCATCTTCGCAAAAATCGCGTGTGCTGTTCATCAACAGGATCAATCTGTCCTCAAGTCCGCGAACTTCTTCGGCGGAGAGTTGTGATTCTATTTCGATCCATAGTTTTTGGAATTGGCTTTGTTCTTTGCAGCGCATGAAGTGTACGAGGAAGTCGAGTTCATCATCTCTCCAGAGTTGTATGACTATATTTTTTGATTTTTCGCCGAGACAATAAAAGAGGATTTCATCTTTGTTGACGGATGCGGCGGTGCCTTGACCTGGTGTATCGATAAAATTTATGCGCTCAAGTTCCGTATCATTTTCAACAAGTTCAAATAGACGTTTGTAATTACTGCGGAGTTGAATATTTTTGATCAAGGCGCGGAGTTGTAGGGCGTTGTAGTCGGTTGATTCGACGCGGACGATGGGTTCGGTAACTATTGCGTCTTTAGTTGTCAGTGAGCGGACAAAATCGCGGCTGTCGTGTTGGTCGTCAACTTCGTAATTGTTGTCAAAAGGAATCAAGTCAAGTTTGCGGGCGAATTTGAATGTGTCGGAATCTTTTTTGGCAACATTCATATTTGTTCCGTCGATTTGGATACGGCTGCCGGACTGATCGAATGTAACTGATATCCCGTTGTTTTCGCAATCTTGCCGACTGAGGTTAATGAAGTTGACCAATTCGGAGTAGTTGTAGGATCGTGCGGTTATGGTCGTGTTATTTTGCGGGGCGTATTCAATGCACAGGCTTTGGGAGGTGGTATCTTTTGCGTCGCATACGAGCCAGCCGCGTTCTGTAAGATCGGGGAACATTTCGGATAAAAAAGTCGTTTTACCTTGACTGCTTGAGCCGACGAATGTGCAGGTAAATTTTCCGTTGCAGACGCGTTGTACTCGCGGGGATTCCGCTGATAATTCCAACGCTTTTATGACTCGTTTCAAGTTGTCCGAATTAGCCGCGAGATCACGCAAACTATCGGGACACTTATCCGGCAACCTGCCGCAAAGTATCTCCGCCAACTCCAAAAAACTCTGCCGAATCGATTCTATTTTGTCAATAACTTCTGTGTCCATCGTCTTTCAATTAAATTAAAATTCTTTTGTGCGACTTATTCGCCCCAACGGTTAATAACATCGCGTGAATAATTACAAAAAATCACTATTGCGGAAACTTGTTTAACAATTCAGGTAAATCCTTATAAAATTCATCCATCGTAGGACTCTCACTCATCACACGAGATGTTACAGATTTAACCGATGATAACTCTTCCGATGTTAGCGTAATCTCTCTGGTTAGAGTTACACTGCGGTCATGACTAAAATAACTTTGGCTCGTCAAGGTAGGAAAAGGAAGTATATACACTGATCGTGCCATAAAATTACGGGTATCGTATCCCCCTTTATAAGCTGATTGTATATTTTCATATTGAAAAATTGCCGAACCTGTTTTTATACATTCGATTACTTTGTTTCGATAGTTTGTGTAATAGTGATTATGGTTAATATCCTCTTTGGGAGGCTTAACGACTTTTAAAAAAGCCTGCGAATCAGCTCCCGATTCGATAAGATTGTAACAAGACATCCTGGTGGACATCATACGCCTACTCCCAACGTCATTTAATGCGACATCAATACGAACATATAAATTTTTGTACGCGCAGAACAAAACCTCAAATTTTGGTGACAAGTCATAATAATTCCACACGGTATTGGTAAGGGTCTTGTTGTGAGCGGTATTCACACCACAACGAAATTTTGACTCATCTTCATTCTTGGGGAAATTGAAACTAACAAATTTTCCCAACATGTCGTTTTCCGAAGGGTGCCCCTCAAGAGAGAGAGTACCACTACCAGTTTTAATTTTTTCTAAAATTTTGATGAATTTTTTTGAAAATGCGTCAAAATTTTTTTCGTTTACCGCCACCGTAGCATCTATTTCCATCGTCAATTCATCACCAACAGTTTTAACAGGTTTGGGATTAAGTTTCGCTTTCACTTCCAGACATGAGTACGGGAAATTTTCAGCTCTTAAAAAATCAGCAACAAGCATTACGGCATCGTTGTCGGATTTAATTTTTTCGTTAAGCCTTTTTGCAATATTTGCACCGTCGAAAGTTTTTACTTTGATTTCAGATGGGACGAGTTGGGTTTGCAGTGCCTTTTGTTGTACGATTATTTCGGCTTTGATGTCGATCATTCCGTCTGCGCGTTTTCGAGACAAGATTTCGCATTGTTCAGTAAAAGCGTTGTAGTTATTGATACTTTTCGCGATTGATTCGCTGAGGCTTGCACGGGCTTCGGGTTCAACTATCGCGCTAACAACTTCGCGTACCGCGTTTTTCATTGCGTCTTTTTTCGCACTTTCATAATCTGTGCCGCTACCTTTGACAATCACAGCTCCTTTTCCTTGTGCGTCCGGTGCATTTGATACGAAACCCAACGGCGAGGTATTATCTGTTTGATCCGATACCGGTTTTTCGGTGGGAGTGTTGATAACCGTATTGGTGTTTTGCGAGTTATCAGATCCGCCGATGCTATCAGTACTTTTTGAACAACCGACATTCAAAATAAATACCGATAAAATTGTAACAAAAAATCTTTGTAAATTTATTTTTGTCATTTTAAGTTTTCTTAAAATTAAGTTGTGATATAACGGTTCAATTAAAAATTTTGTAACCGTTCACGATGATTTTGTTTCCTCGTTCGATAACGTCTATTTAATCTTGCTTATCCTGTAATCTTGTCAATCCTGTCAAAAATATTTTAAACAGGATAACAGGATAAACATAATTGACAGGATAAGGGACGGAATAGACAATGAACCATCAATAACAATGTCAATAAAAATTCTTCGTGAATGCTTACAAAATTTTTAGTGGATACAAAGTAGGGATGCCCCTTGCGGCCACCTGATCAGGACAACAAACACACATAAAGTACATTTAAAAATTCCTTTGTGCGACTTATTCGCCTTTGCGGTTAATAACATCGCGTGAACAATTGCAAAAAATTGTCATTGCGGAAATTTGTTCAACAATTCAGGTAAATCTTTGTAAAATTCATCCATCGTAGGACTCTCATTCCTCACACGACTCGTTACCGACTTAACCGCTGAAAGTTCCTCTGAAGTTATGGTAATTTCCCTGATTAGCTCCATGCTACGTTTAGGATAAAGGAGAGACCATGTGCTATGTAACCAATTTCCTCTGTTGACATTAAAATTTGGAAATGGAAAAATATATACTGAATGCGGTACTAAGTAATGAATGTTATCGTTTTGAATATATTTGTGAATGTCTTTAACCCCTAAAATTGCTGAGCCTGTTTCGACAAGACGCGTATCCTCTATGTATTGCTCTCTGGTAGTCGTGAGCCATCCAGAACCAGATGCATAAAAGGGCGAATGATCTGTGACGGTAAGTTGTGTTCTATAACAGGGTATTCTGATCGACATCATGAGCTTATTGTTTTCACCGTTTAACGTGGTGTCAATACAAATAATTAAATTTTGATATGCGTAAAACAAAATCCCAAATTTCGGCGGCATTTCATAATAATTCCAGTCGGTATTTTTTAGTGTTTTGTTACTCGTTGTGTTAATGTTAAGAATAAATTTAGGTGTCTTTTCATTTTTATTTTCATTATTTATTGGAAAAAAGAAGCCAACCGCTTCACTTATTTCTTTATCAAATCCCTTACCCTCAAGCTTCTCAATCACATCGCTAAGAGAATTGTTACTTTTTTTACTTCCACTAACAGGTATTCCTTCCAGAGCAATTGTACCGCTCTTTGTTTTAATCTTTTCTAATATTGGGATGAATTTTTTTGAGAATGTGTCAAATTTTTTTTCGTTTACCGTCACTGTTGCCTTTACAGCCATTGTCAAATTGTCGCCGACGGTTTTAATCGGTTTAGGATTGAGTTCTGCGTTTACGTCAAGGCAAGAGTATGGGAAATTTTCGGCTCTCAAAAAATCAGCTACAAGCATTACGGCATCGTTGTCGGATTTTATTTTTTCGTTTAGCCTTTTTGCAATATTTGCACCGTCGAAAGTTTCTACTTGAATTTCGGACGGCACGAGTTGGGTTTGCAACGCTTTTTGCAATACGATAACTTCAGCTCTAATGTCAAGTATTCCGTCAGAATGTTTTCGAGACAAAATTTCGCATTGTTCGGCGAAAGCGTCATAATTATCGAGACTTTTTGCAATTGCTTCGCTAAGACTTGCGCGGGCTTCGGGTTCAACTATTGCGTTGACAACTTCGCGTATTGCGTTTTGCATTGCGTCTTTTTTTGCGCTTTCGTAATCTGCGCCGCTGCCCTTGACAATCACAACTCTTTTTCCTTGTGCGTCCGGTTTATCCGATACGAATCCCAATGGTTGATTTTTATCGGTATTATTTGATGATGGCTTCGCAACAACAGCTCCACCGGATGTGTTTGTGCCGGCACTCTGCGAATTGTCCACGCCTCCAATATTATCAGTATTTTTCGAGCAACTTGCACCCAAAATAAACACAAATAAAATCGTAACAAAAAATCTTTTCAAATTCATTTTCACCATTTTAAGTTCTCCAAAAAATTAAATTATGTTTCTGTTAAATTAAACGTAACCATTCACGGTAAATTATGCTTTCCCTTATCATTGGCAAGGGACATGATGGACAAAGTTAATTCTTTCGCTTTTAACTCTGAATGGTATCTCTCAATCGCCCCATACTTGGCTTCCTGTTCAACTGTAAATTTCATTCTTTTTTAGGTTAAAGGTTAGTCGGCTTTACGAGCATATTGCAGCATGGAAGGTCCGCTGCCCACCCACACCTTAGTCCCATCCGACATAATATAAGGCTTAGTCGCATACGCGGGAGAAGGAACAGATTGGTCAGTAGCCGAAGTACCAGGATTACCTCCCCCGCGATTATTCAAATTTGTAATTTCTTTAGGCGTTGAGAAGTCCCATATTTCGTGTACTCCGTTGAATTCTTTTGATAATTTTTTCAAATTTTCGTGGTATGGATTTTTTGCATCTTTTGGGACATCCGGTCGATGTACGCCAACGGTATTTATAATCAATCCTTTTTCAGCTAATTTTTTATCGCCGATAAGATCTCGCAAAATTTCCGGTTTATCAATCAAGTTTGTTATTGAATTATTGTTGTTATCTTCACCGTCGGTAACGAGGATTATTGTTGTTGGTTTGTCGTGTTTATCAACTTCTTTTACGGCTTGTATTAGTGCCGGTACGATCAAAGTTCCGCCGCTTGCTATTTTTGGAATTTTGTCTGTTACATCTTTTTCCGTGTCATCATCTAATTTTTTCAATTCACCAAAAGCCGCATCTTGCTGCGAGTCAAATAAGATCAAATCCATGTAAGAATTTCCCCATTTTTTACGTTGCTGTTTTATCAATGCCGTAGTTTGATCACGAACTTTATCAAAACAACAATCCATACTTCCACTCTTGTCCAACACAACAATAACCGCTTCGGTCTCTAAACCTTTACGAAAAGCCGCCGACATTTTTGAATAAGTATTTTGCACACAATTGCAAGCCTGCATCATCATGTAAAGCAATAACAATAAAAGCGGTATCAGAATACACCAGAAAATCGGACTAAACCCCTTAATATAACGCACCCCCGCCGCCCAAGATTTCAAATTTTCAAAACCGCCGGATTCGTCAAACGAAGATTCGGAAGAGATTTTGAAACCCGCTTTTTGAGCAGCACGCAATATATTTTTATGGCAAAACGCAGCAGCTTTAAAATCATCACGGTACATTTCTTTGCTCGCGTCAACCACAAATAGAATTCGTTTACCGCCGTTGCCGGATGCGTCCCGAATACAAGAAGAGTTCGATGACAAAACAACATTTTCAAAATCAGGAATGCGTCTCATGTTTTGTATCGAAGAAATCAAACGTACAAGATCGGTTCGATTGGAATCGTGGATGCTGTTAATAAAATTTTCACTTGCCGATACACTGGGTTCGGGTATTGCCCGCAATCCGCCGGACGACGACATCCGATAATTCATACCCGGACGAATTTTGCATAATCCACTGTCAATTACGCAACAACCCAACGGATAAAAAAATTCCTCAGCAATATCCGAACGCGAAAATACACGCTGCAAATTATCTAAATTCATAATGTCAACACATGCGTCAATCAAAGTAAACCTAAAAACAAGGTGAACAACTAACCGAACACAATCATACTAAAGTTGTTTTAAAAATTTCACGAAAGCTATACACGGCAAACGAAAAAATGCGAAGTCAAGCAATTACGTAGGTTTGGTTGTAACAAAATTGTCTTACCTAGCCCCTCCCGATTCTCCAGATTCTTGTCCCAACACATTAAGATACGAAGTATAGCGAAAAAAAAAAAATACAATAGGGGGGCAATTTACTGAATTGCCTTGTTCTTTTGTGCCTTGTGTTGTCAATAGAAAAAATTCTTTCGGGGAAGTTTCAAAAACCTACTAGTCGCCAAAAACAAATTATCTCGAATTCGGTAGATTTTCAGTCGATATACTCAAGCTGTTTTAAAATTCCGGAAGCTGAACAACCGCTTCACGTTGTTGCGCTTGCATGTCCAGCTTAAGGAATTTTAAAACAGCTTGAGTATAA
>JAIRWK010000380.1 GCA_031268995.1 Planctomycetaceae bacterium | reverse complement strand
CCGCTTCGCGATGCTACGCTTGCGTGTCCAGCTTCGGGAATTTTAAAACAACTTGAGTATACCAATTGCTCAATTGAATTATTTTCTGTTTCTATTCATTCTGTTATAATTTCGTATTTATTTTTTCCAATAAAAATTATCAATACAGGTTTCAAATTGGGACGGTCTTTTAAGTGATGCGATTGAATATATTCTCGCAATTGTTCCAAACCTTCTTTACGTTTTTTTGTTATCTCCGAATCATTTGCTGTCGTCTTGCAATATTTTAACTCGATTACCCATTCGTATTTAATTTCAGGATATTTAGGATTGCGTTGCAGAAAAATGTCTATTCGTCCCGCATCAACCTCATACTCGCTAATCGGAATATAAACACTCTTCAAAAATAAATAAGCAAGCAACATCATCTTGATATATTTTTCATCGAAATGTTGCAAGTCGTAATCGGATAATTTGCTAAAAACATTTTTGGAAACATAATCAATAAAATTATGAATGTTACCTTCCATCGCAAGAACATTGATAGCCTCCTTTAATTGCCGTTCTTCTACGGTTGTGTCGGGTGAAGTTTCCGTAACAAGCTGTCGCATATATTCCCAATAAACCGTGCGAATAGAAAAATTCGGAACAACTAAACGCAACTCGTCAAGATAAAATTCCTTGATCGTAAGATAACCCATGTAAAATAACAACGATATAAAATAACTCGACTCCTTGCCCAACGGGTCTGTCCGAAATTTGGCAAGAATATTTGAAACAATACTGCCTTCCGTCAATATTTTGACCAATATTTCACGATTGCCATTCTTCTGAATAATATAGTGTAAACGACTAACATCCATTCCCAAATTCGGATCAATAAACTCTCTGGGAGGTTCACCTTCAGTTAAAACTTGACAAAAGATATAAAGCACCATTGACGAGTTATAAACTTTATTTTTACACTTGGCGTTAAACAAGTAGCCGTTATAGTAATACTCCATGTCAATATTATTAAGCATGTCTGCATTGACACCTGTTCCTAACATGAGAGCGTTAACTTCATCAATAGTGAAACCTAACATCTCATTATATTTCTTGTCAAGCGAATAGTTAGTTACAATATTGTAGCCACTCGTAAAATCATCAAGCATAACCGGTGAAATGCCGGTAATAAATGTACGATCAACAACAGAAGAAACTGTTGCGCTTTTGATTCGCGCATAAAAACTACGGACTAATCCATTGCTTTTAACCATTGTCGAATAAAAATCACCACCGCCCACTTCGCCCAATTTAATAAGATCAGATGCAAAATGATCATACTCATCAATAATCATAAAGATTTTTATCCCCGCAGATTGGGCAATAGTAAAAATTTTATCAAGAAGCGAAAGATCAGGTTGATCTTTGTTGAATTGTTCAACCAGTTGCTCAGCATTAGAGAATACGTTTTTGTGCAACAGTAAAAATCTGCAAATTGTATCGCGGATTTTTTCATAAAATGCCTTAATAAAAGAGCCTGCACCTTCAATTGCATTCAGACCGGAAAAATCAAATTGCATTACCGCGTAACTATTTTTTTCGGGCGTAGGATGTTGACCGATGTATAAGTCGCCGAATAATTGTTCAAAGTCGTCTGCAAAATTGACATCGTAATAATACGAAAGCGTCGAAAGAAATAAACTCTTGCCAAAACGACGAGGACGAATAAAAAGTTGATTTTTATTATGTTCATTCTCAAGCAACTCAATATATCGCGTCTTGTCAACATAAAAATAATTCTCCGTCCGAATACTTCTAAAATCGGAATTGCCCAAAGGCAAACGTTTAATCTTTTTAGTTTTCATGGCAAATTAAATAAAAAAATGTGATTAACTGTAATATGTTTTATATACTAAAGCAGTTCCAAAATCACCAAATATAAACATGTAAATACAATACTGAAAAGAAGTTGTTTAAGACTGTAGGTTGTTGTTTAGGCAGCCTCTGGTATGTTTTGTTATTCGTCAGTTGGTTCGATGAGTTCGGGTGGGGTGTAGTTATCATTTGGATTGTGGGGTTTATTTTCGATATTATTTTGTTCGTTTTTATTTGTTTCGTCGGTATTTTTTATTGGCGGGTCATATTTTTGGAGTTGTGCGGGCGAGAGCAAATACGCCGCCAATATCGTAAAAATAATTGCCCCCAAAATAGATGATATGATCGTAATAATCAACGTTTTCTGTTGTTTTTTTCGTTTCTGTTCAACAATGGATTTGACGATTGAGCTGTTTTGAGTGCGTTCTTTTTCGGCTTTGGCTTCTTCTTTTACTGCTGCGGCGTTGAATGGCGGCGGAGCAGAATTGGGGCGCGGTTGGGCAACGACAGGTGATTTTGGTGTTGATGTTTTTTTAGTTACGGCGGCAATTGGTTCATCATTATCATCATCGTCGGGCGGCAAGAGTATTGCAATATCATCGGGACTCAATTCATAAGGCTTTCGATTTGGAATGGGCGGCGGTAAAGTCATTTTTATTTTTAAAAATTAAATTATGTTAAAATATTATGTCAAAACAAATTATGCAACGAGCCACAATACGCAATTAGCTCAAGCTGTTTTATACCATAGCCGGTAGGGCGATAGGTTTCGGTATATTAAATTGACATTATACTCAGGCTGTTTTAAAATTCCCAAGCTGGATACGCAAGCGCAACAACGTGAAGCGGTTGTTCAAGGGCGAAGCCTACCGCCCATACCGGCTACGGTATAAAATTTCTGCAACTTCTTGTTCGGATAAATTTTTGGGATTTCCTGACATGCTTGATCCTTTCGAATTTTGTGCAATTATTGGTATCATATTTTTATCTATATTTAAATCGGACAATTTGCGAGGTGTACCGAGTTGATTGCAAAGATTTTCCACGTGATCAATTAATTTATTTGTTGCGCTTTCGTTTGATACATTTTGATCAATTCCCAACAGTAAACGTCCCAAGTGTCCGTATCTCTCTTCGCAAATATCTGCGTTGACCCGCAAAACTAACGGCAATAACAACGCGCAAGCTCCGCCATGCGACACTCCGCAATAAGCTCCCAACGCCGGCGCAATACCATGAACCATTCCCAATCCGGCATTCGCAAGCGAAATCCCCGATAACAACGAAGCATGAGCCATTCGGCTGCGCAATTCAATATCATTCGGATTGTCAACAAGTTTCGGCAACGCTTCAAACGCTTGAGATAAACCTTGTTCGATCAACGCATCGGTGAATGGTTGGCGGCGTTTGCTGACGTAGCTTTCAAAAAGTTGTGCGACAGTATCCATGCCTGATTCCGTCGTTATTCGCTTCGGACAACTCAACGCTAACTCCGGATCAATAATTGCAATACGTGGAAGCAATCCATCGTCGCGTAAACTTTTTTTGAACGGTTTAAATCCGGTATCAATATCGGATTTACTTGAGGCAATGACGGCATTTTTGGTTGCTTCTGCGCCGGTTCCGGCGGTTGTGGGGATCGCGACAATTGACAAAGGTTTGGCGGTCAAAATCGAACCTGTTCCAACACCTTCAAGATAATTTTTTATTGACAATGAATCCGTATTTTGTTGTGGGAGCATTGCCGCTACACTTTTCGCCAAGTCAATTGCGGAGCCGCCGCCGATTGCGATTACAACCAAATCGTCGAAATTTTTTGTCAAAGAGTATTCATTGCGAAGACGCAACACGAGGTTATCGACGTTATTTGTTGTAGGTTCTTGCGAGATTGTTTCGGAAGCCAATACGTTTATGCCGGACGATTCGAGGCTCTTGACAATTTCCGCTAACATACCGTTATTTGCGAGTTTTCGTGAACCGGCGATAACGATTGCGCGGTTTGCAATTTGCCGTATCAACTTACCCGCTTCCGCTCGGCGACCAACTCCAAACGCAATTTTCGATGGTAACAAAAGATCATAAATCATACTTCAACCTCTTAAATACCGAACCGGTACGGGCGGTAGGCTTCGCCCATGAACAACCGCTTCACGTTGTTGCGCTTGCGTGTTCATTTAAAATAGCTTGAGTACAAACACACACAATCCACCAACTTCCCCAAAACCCTGTTCGAATTATATCCTGTCTAAACACATTTTTAAAGTCCCCCGACAACAACGTGAAGCGGTTGTTCAGGGGCGAAGCCTATCGCCTTACCGGCTACGGTATAAAAGAAGAAAATTTGATCTTGATCTGTTTTTTAGAAAACGTTACACTCGCCAGTTGCTGTTTATTTGCAATTGTCGTGAACGATTGCAAATATACCCAAACCGGTGTAGACGCGATTTGCGCAATATCGGTTTCAATATAATTTTTTACAGGTGAAAGAGCAAAAAATGGTTTTACTTTATCGTTGGAGCAAAAGTTTAGGCGTTGGATTTTTGGGGCGTTTTTTGATTGCGGTTCAAATTATTGTTTTTATTTTTTTATCTGATATTTTAGTTGTTGCGGAACAATTTCGAATGGACAACGAAATTACGTCGGGTAAATTTGTTGTGCGAAGTAAAACGTATTTTTTGGACGATGATTTTTTGGGAGTGATTGAGGACAACGGCGAAATGACATATTACAATGCTGCACGTGATACCTTCACTTTACTTGCCCCGTCGTTACGAATTCAAACGCAATTGTCCGCATCAGAAACACGACGCGTAATCGACGCAACATTAGACGGATTACGTTTCTCAAAAACAGAAATTGAACCACGTTACGAATTTGTTGCTAATCCCGTTTTTAAAACCGCATTGGACAACAAATCAGGACAATTGGCGTTGCAATCGAATTGGGTTGACTACAAAATGACAACTGAAATTTTCACTGATAATAATATTGCGAAACGTTATTTTGATTTTTGCAATATTACGTGTTATCTCAATTATCGAGTTACCAATTCGCACAGACAGTTATATCGTTTGGAAGTGAACCGCGTTTTGCGCAAAGAAAATAGATTCCCGCAAAATATCACTGCCATTTTTTACCCTAACGGAAAAACAGGCAAAACAGAAGAAACCATCAGTAGCTCACACAAACTAATTCGACGGTTGACCGACGAAGATAAAAACAAAATAAATATGGTACAAAACTCAATAAACAAATTCAAAACCGTAAAATTCAACGACTACCAAGAATTAATCATCAACCAAATATCGCCAAATAAAAACACTGCCCCCCCCGCACAAAAAAAATAGTAGCCGTTCACAGCCAAAACCATAAACGGCTACAAAATTTTTCTCTTCTACCTGACAACATCCTTTCAATCTTTTAACTCAATGATAATATTTTTATCTCCTG
>JAIRWK010000012.1 GCA_031268995.1 Planctomycetaceae bacterium | reverse complement strand
ATGTGATCGAGCGTTTGTGGAAATTTTTTAAGAAGAAAATATTGTACAATAAATACTACGAAAAGTTTGACGATTTTCTTTCGGCATGCAAGGGCTTTTTTAGATGCAAAAAAAGTTCCACGATGAACTACGTACCCTACTAACCGAAAACTTTCAAACCTTCAATAAAAAAAATAAAATCTAAAACAGCTTGGGTAAAACGTATTTCCAATTCAAGGCAACCGCAAGGGGTGCCCCTACAATATTGCAATTTTTCACGGGTGAATGTATATCTCTGGATAAAAATCAATGTTATGATAAAAGTTAAATTATTATGAAAATACTAATAGATATACTCGATTCGAAAGTGTCTTCCCTACTGGAAATATTGCGTCCTATTTCTTACGTGAAAGCAAAACTGCTTACCAATAGCAAGGCACTGCTAATGTCGGAAATAAGAGAAGCCGTTGAAGAAATGAAACTAATCAGATCCGGCAAAAAGAAAGTACGCGATGTTGAGGAATTTTTGAATGAAAGATAGCGTAAAATCTATTGAAGTATTTGAACGTCAAGCAAAAAAGATGGTGAAAAAATACGCTTCACTCAAAAATGAACTGAAAGAACTTGTTCAAAAACTTGCAACATATCCCCAATCGGGTATTCCATTGGGTAATAACTGTTTTAAAATTCTTGAAGCTGGACACGCAAGCGTAGCATCGCGAAGCGGTTGTTAAAGGGCGAAACCTATCGCCTTACCGGCTATGGTATAAAAATTATGAAAAAATTAGTATTTATTTCGGTTGCGGGTTTACGTGGTGTGGATGTTGGGCGGTTGTCGGGGCTTTGTGCAATGACTTCCGGCGGTGAAATTGCAACACTTACGCCTAGTTTTCCGGCGGTTACTTGTCCCGTTCAATCCAATATGACAACAGGTACACGTCCTGATAAACATGGAATTGTTGCGAACGGTTTGTATTTGCGAGACACGGATGCGGAGAATTTGGAATTGCGGTTGGATGCGAAATTTTCAGAGATGAATTCGCAAGACAACAGAATTGATTGGAAAGACAATTTGGATCCGGAAATTAAACAACCGGTTTGGCCTAAATTGGAATTATTGCCATACGTTGAAATGTGGACATCGCCAAATGTTGCGGTTGAGTCGCCGCAAATATGGGACGTTTTGCATGGTGCGCCGGAAAAAATACGGTCGGCGGTTTGGTTTGCATTGTTGAGCAAATTTTGCCGCGCCGATAACGTTTGCAACTTCGCGCCGATTCATAATCCTGACGGCAGCGAGTCATTGTGGTGTTATACGAGACCTTATCTTTTTTACGGCGATTTGCGGGACAAGTTCGGTCATTTTCCAGTTCAAGGTTATTGGGGACCGTTGGCGGGTCAATCTGCGTCTGAGTGGATAGTTGATTCCGCGATTGCGGCTGCGGCGAAATTTCAACCGGATTATTTTTACATTTATCTCCCGCGACTTGATTACACGCCACAGAAATTCGGGGCAAACGCATCGGAGTTGTCGTTGGATTTGGCGGATTTGGACAAATTATTTATCAAATTGCGCGAGGGATTTTCGGCGGCATTGGGGGAAGAGCCAACGTGGTTAGTTGCGGGCGAGTATGCGGTAACGGATGTCAACAATGTTGTCTATCCGAATCGAATTTTGCGTGAGATGGGCGTGTTGTTTATTGAGGAACGGGACGAGCGGGAATATTTATTGCCGGAGAAATCGCGTTGTTTTGCGTTGTGTGATCATCAATTTTCGCACATTCACTTCAACGATCTTGACCCGCAATTGATTGAACGTATCGCCGAAAGATTCCGCAATGAATCCGGTATTGATGAAGTGTTGGTTGGGGACGGGCGGGCAAAATATAATTTGTCTCATCGGCGAAGCGGCGACGTTATACTTATTTCAAAACCTGACAGTTGGCAAGCGTACTATTTTTGGAATGACGAAGTGAAAGCTCCTGATTACGCTGGCAAAGTAGATATTCACCGCAAAATCGGCTATGATCCTGTTGAGCTTTTCTTTGACCGCGAAACAAAATCAATACCGCTCAACGCAAATTTGATTCGAGGTTCACACGGCGCGCCGGCACGCGATTCATCACAAAAAACAGTTGTCCTCGCAAGCACCCCAGACCTATTGGCAGGCAAAAAACAATTCAATGATGTTGATATGTTCAACATCGTAAGAAATTTTTTCAAATAATACCGGAGTATGCCAATAAAAAATCAGCACGCAGACAACGCAGATTGGGAAAAGATATTCGCAAGATCAGGAAATGAAATCTGATCTGCGAATATCTTTAAGAATCTGCGTTGTCAGCGTGCTGATTTTTTTAACGGACGCGGCACAGCAATTATTTGGGGGGCTACGTTATTAGCTTGCGTCGTGGTCACTCGTTACGAGATTCAAGCTTTATGAGCTTGAATCTCGTAACGATAAATAGCACTATACAACCTGCCATTTACGTTTAGTTGATTTCTTGTTGACAGGAGCGAGAAGTGGTGATAGACTGTCCTACCTTGTTGATTAAAGATTGTGGTTGCTAAATTTCTAACTCAGGTCGGCAGTATACAACCTGCAATTTACGTTTAGTTAGTTCCTTGTTTACAAATGCGAGAAGTGGTGATAGACTGTCCCTCCTTGTTGACTAGAGATTGTGGTTGCTGAATTTCTAACTCAGGTCGGCACTATACAACCTACAATTTACGTTTAGTTAGTTCCTTGTTGACAAGTGCGAGAAGTGGCGATAGACCGTCCCGCCTTGTTAATTAAAGATTGTGGTTGCTAAATTCTAACTCAGGTCGATAGTACACAACCTGCAATTTATGATTGGTTGGTTGCTTATTGACAAGTGCTAGAGGTGATTGTAATCTTTCATGCTTGTTGTTTCCGCATGGCACGAGTTTGTTTGCGAGTGCATGTAATTTAATGTGGAAACACGAAAGACAAATTTAACATTAAGGAGGCTAATATGGCTTATCCAACAGTTCCGGTTTTGAATAAAACCTTTTCAGGGGGCGATGAAATTTTTAACGGCAACAAAGGAGTAGCGTTTAAAGATGAGAATGGTCCTGTAATTCAGGGTCAAATTGTGATGACGGCGATAATTTGGGTCGAGTCTTGGGATGATGTAAAAGATCAATTCCATTACATCATAAGTCAGAACAACGGAGATAATACGCAGCCGGAGAATTTTCTCCGAATAAGGGGCAACGGTACGCGAGTAATTTTCGAATGCGGTGCTTGGATTAACGGGGCAAATCACGAGATTGGATTCGATTTTGACCCCAGTAAACATATTGGGGTAGAACTGTATATTGCTGCGGGCTACGATTCTGGCGAGAAAAAATGGTACATGAGAGTGAACGATGAAGAAATAACTTCCACGACTACAGATAATGTTGGAGCAGTTGCGGTTCCTGATGGTCGGTGGATGATCGGTACGCATAACTTTGCCGGCAAAGAGAGATACTTCAAAGGTAAGATATTTTACGCCGCAGTTTATGACGCAGCACTTACCGGAGATTCAATTATTGTAACAGACAGCGACAACAACGGAATCGTGTCTGATTACTCAAAGAATGCTACTCGTGCTGAGGCGGAACACGACATGGGGTCAGATGCCAATAACCCAACCGCAAAACCGATTACGTATTTCCCATCAACTGTCAGTCCGGTTCCCGATGATTACAAGCATGTACAAGTAAGAATAATACCCGGTGCTGTTACTAATTTGACAAAATACAGACTAAAATGTACCGGCAACCTTGAAGTTGTTAGGGGAACGAAGACTGGGACTAGCATTACTTACAGTGCAACTGCAATTGCTGATACCACTGACATATTACCGG
>JAIRWK010000335.1 GCA_031268995.1 Planctomycetaceae bacterium | reverse complement strand
AAATGAAATAGACGAAAATTTCATTTTCAACTCTTTCGTATATTTTCGTATTTAAAATTCACCTCTGTGAACTCTGTGTTCTCTGTGGTTGATAAAAATTCTATCGACTGAATAGTTACATAATTTATTTTTGGCATTTTTTGGCAAAAGGCATTTTTATACCGTAGCCGGTAGGCTTCGCCCTCGAACAACCGCTTCACGTTGTTGCGCTTGCGTGTTCCGCTTCGGGAATTTTAAAACAGCTTCAGTACAGAAATTTCCTATGGACATGTTTTCAAAAAATCTGTAGAATCCGCAAAGTTTCGCTGATTACGTTGGCAATAATCCCCGATATTAGCAACTATTGCGATTCGGATCGTGAACGTAATTGTGTTGCAACTCGTTGAATTAAATGTGTTCGGCGAGATGATAATGTAGATGGCGTTGGGGAAGTTTATGCTCAAGTTGTTTTAAAGTTGTACACACAGCGTAGCATCGCGAAGCGGTTGTTCAAGGGCGAAGCCTCCCTACCTACCGGCTACGGTATAGAACCCAAAGTTAATTTCCACCTTAGCGACAAAAAAATCAAGAAGATGACAAAATTTATCACCGATTCGATAGACAAAATTGCTTTACCTGATCTCTCTAAACTGCCAAGTGTTAAAATGGGCAATGGGGGGGGGGGGGGGGCAGAACAGATAATTATACTCAAGCTGTTTTGAAGCTCCCGAAGCTGAACACGCAAACGCAACAACATGAAGCGGCTGTTCAAGGGCGAAGTATATCCAACTGTGATGTATTTTATTGTGCGGTTACAAGTTGTGTTTTAATTTGGGGTATCGATTCATTTGCGATTACAAGTGAAGGCAAAAAGTTACAAAATGAATTTCTTTTTGACAGCGATTCTCAAGCTGTTGCAATATTCCATAAACTAGACTCTCGAGCGCAACATAAAAAAGTAGCTATTCAAGGGCAAAAGCCTATTCTTCAAGCCGATTGCGGCGAATTTATTTTCTTTATTACAAGCGAGACGAGAACGAAATGTTCGTTCAGAATTTCTTGCTATCCAAAATATAACGAATCCAATAGGATTTGCCCCAAGACAACCGCTTCACGTCGTTGCGATTCCATGTTCAGCTTCGAGAATTTGAAAAAAGCTTGAGCATAAGACGGAATATTGCTATTTTTATAGAACCGGCTTTAGTATAACAATTTAAACTGCTTACTTTTTTACACTTGATGACTTGCTTTATCACAATTCTTGTTCCTGTTTTGAATGAGGAAGAAATGATTCCGTTATTTCTTGAGCGGGTTAATACGGTAATAAATACGATTTCAGAATATAATTTTGAATATCTTTTTATTGACGGAGGTAGCACTGACCGAACAGCGGAAATTCTCAAGCAATATCGCCATAACGATCCGAGAATTAAAGTTATTATACTTTCCAAAAGTTTCGGCAAAGAAGCATCGCTTTTTTGCGGTTTGAAATACGCAGCCGGAGATTTGGTAATTCCCATGGATGTTGATTTACAGGATCCGCCAGAGGTCATTCCTCGTTTCCTCGAAAAATGGCGGGAAGGTTACGAAATCATTTACGGAACACGTAAAAACCGGAAAGAAGAACCGTTTCTGAAACGGTTAAGTTCACGAATTTTTTATCGAATTTTCAATACGATTTCTGAACAACCAATTCCATGCGATACAGGTGATTTCCGTTTGATGAGCCGAAGTGTGGTTGAAGCTGTTCTAAAGATGCCGGAACGCACTCAATTTATGAAAGAAATGTTTCATTGGGTTGGCTTCCGAAGTTGCGGTGTTTTATATGATCGTCCAGAACGAATTGCCGGTACAACAAAATGGAATTACTGGAAACTTTGGAATTTTGCTCTGGACGGATTGACTGCATCGACAACATTGCCATTACGAATTTGGACGTACATTGGTCTGTTTTTCGCCTGTACAGCTTCTATTTACGCCATTGGTAATATTATCCGATCAATTTTATATGGTGTTGATTTGCCGGAATATCCGATGTTAATTTCTTTGATTGCTTTTTTCGGTGCGATACAGATGATCTCCTGTGGTATTCAAGGTGAATATATTGGTCGTATCTTGAAAGAAACGAAACAACGTCCTATTTATATTATCGCCGACACAGACGGAATAGAAACAATGTTGTCCATTAATAGTGAAACGGAAACGAACGTTGATAAATTACAAGCTAATGAGTTACAAATAGACATGCCACAACCCAATAACAGCTATGCCGCATGATTTTCTGCAAGAATTTGTTTTCCAACTATTTATAATGAAGCTGTATTAAAATTCCCTAAGCTGAATACACAAGCGTACATCGCGAGGCTGTTGTCCAAGGACGAAACTTACCGGCTACGGTGTAAACAAAAGTTTATCAAAAAATGAAGACATTAGATTCAATAAATGATTTTTCGCCGAAACAAGCTGCAATTTGGTTTTGGTTGGTTGTCGGTTCTTTGGCAACACTTTGGGTTATTTTGCCGACGTTGTTTCATTGGGGCTATCGTGACGACGCGCTCGAATTACAATTTATTGGAAAAGAGTGGGTACTTGCGACGCGAAAGCATCCTATGTTACCTGCTTGGATTCTCGAAATAATTAATATCCTCACGAATCGGGCGTTTGCTGCACCGTTTATTGCCGCTCAACTTTGTGCCGTTATATCACTTTGGTCAGTATGGAGATTAGGTCGGCAAGTGCTTTCGGAAAAACTTGCTCTTCTTGGCATTTTCGCGGTAACGCCGTATTGGTATTTTACAATCAATTCGACCAAATTTAATCAAAACAACGTCTTGATTATGTTTTGGTCTCTTTCTATTTATTTTGTTTTTCAAGCATTCCAAACTCGCCGTCTTCGCTATTGGATTGGCGCGGGGGCAATGCTTGGTTTAGTTCTTCACGCGAAATATACAGCCGTTTTTCTCATTTTTGCAATTCTCGTATTTACGGTATTAAATACCAAAACTCGCGGCTGTTGGAAAGGAATTTATCCATATTTAACAATATTTACCGCGTTTCTTGTTTTTTTACCGCATTTGATTTGGCTCTATCAAAACGATTGGGCAACATTGACATACGCTCAAGATCGCGCAACTGGTAATACATTAAACCAGACTTTTTTTCTTTTTTCTCCGTTGTCTTTTTTAGTGAGTCAAATTCAATATTTGATTCCAATTGTCGCGATTCTTTCTCCTGTTTTATTTTTTGGCAATATGAAAAAGCGAAATCTTTTATCTTTGTCAGAGAATGAAGTGAAAAAAACAGCTCGGCAATTTCTTTTCATCTGTTGGGCAATACCGCTTCTTTGTCATATTTTTATCGCTGCAATTTTTGGAAGTAAATTACAAAACGAATATGGAGTTTCGTTTTGGTTGTTTTTCGGAACATGGCTACTATTGTGTTTTCCGATAAATGACACTGCAAAAAGATTTAATTTATCTGTCAAATTTTTTGTCGTATTGGAAATTTTTCTGATTGCGTTATTCTTCTACGAATCTCTTGCAGTGCCTTATATTGACCATAAACCGCGAAAAAATAATTTTCCAATGCAAGAACTTGGAGCAGCGTGCGATAAAATATGGAGTGATTATTCTTTGGTGTCATGTCTTTATGTTACCGGCGATTGGCATCTTGCCGGAAGTGCCGCGTGTATGATGAAAAACCGTCCCAGCGTTCATTTTTATTGGCAAGGAATCGAATCTCCCGATGCCAAACCGACCGGTACGTGGTCAACCGATGAAGATGTCAACCAAAAAGGCGGGATGATAATCTGGACAATTCCCAATAATTGCGATCCAAATAGTTATGTACCGGATTGGGTTCACAAACGTTTTCCCAATGCTGAAGTTCTTGCGGAACCGATTATTTTATATTACAAAACAAGAGCAAAAGTACCGCCGCTTAAAGCTAAAGTTGCGATCATTACGCCCAGAAACTAAAAAAAGAAACGAGCAAATATACTCAAGCCGTTTAATTTTCCCGTTTAAATCAGCACGCAGATGACGCAGATTTTGGAAAGATATACCGGCTGCGGTATAGAAATTGTTTTTTAACGCGAAATACACGAAATTTCCGCGAAACAACACGAAACTATTTTTCGCGACCTTTCGTGATCTTTCGCGTGTTTCGTGTTTAAAATCTGTTCTGTGAACGGTTATACCGAAGCCGGTATGGGCGATAGGCTTCGCCCTTGAACAACCGCTTCACGTTGTTGCGCTTCCGTAATCAGCTTTACGGAATTTTAAAACAGCTTGAGTATACAGATTTTTTTATTTTCCGATCTGCGAATATCTTTTCCCAATCTGCGTTATCCGCGTGCTGATTTTTTTTCTGATTTTTTTAATCGTTTGTGGTTGGTTTTAGTTGTTGTTTTATCCATTCCAACCTTTTGGTCAACTCTATTTCGAATCCGCGATCCGTTGGTCTGTAATAATTCCGCTCCACTCCAAGATACTCTTGACTAACAATACCGTCCCTTGAATCATGCGCGTAAACATATCCAACATGCCCCATTGCTTCAGAGCCTTTGTAATGAGCATCCCGCAAATGTCGCGGCACAGGAATGACACGGTTTGTCTCAACATCTTTTTTGGCTTCGTAAATTGCGTTTGTTGCGGAATTCGACTTCGGCGCGCACGCTAAATAAATTACCAATTGCGATAAATTTAATTGACACTCCGGTAAACCGACAACCTCACACGCTTGCGCCGCCGCCACCGCAAGTTGCAACGCCGTCGGGTCTGCGTTGCCGACATCTTCGCTTGCAAGTATCACAAGCCGTCTTGCAAGAAAACGAATATCCTCACCGCCAACCAACATCCTCGCTAACCAGTAAATCGCCGCATCAGGATCACTGCCCCTAATACTTTTGATCAACGCACTAATTGTATCGTAATGCGTGTCGCCGTCACGGTCATACAACATCAGCTTCTTTTGCACAGATTCACTCGCCAACTCACGAGTAAACTCAATCATGCCGACACCGCCGCTAGAAAGCACCCCAACCTCCAACGCACCAATCGCACGCCTCGCATCTCCTTCGCTCACCTCCGCAAGAAAATCAACCGCGTCCTCATGCAATTTAATATCGTACATGCCAAGCCCACGCTCCCGATCTGTTGCCGCACGGCGAACTAGCTTTTTAATTTGATCATGATTAAGTACTTCAAATTGAAATATTCGGCTGCGGCTAAGTAGAGCGTTGTTGATCGTGAAATACGGATTCTCCGTTGTTGCGCCGACGAGTACCACGATCCCATTTTCAACTTCGGGCAACAACACATCTTGTTGAGTTTTGTTGAATCGGTGGATTTCGTCGATGAACAAAAGAGTTTTTTGTTTATTCACGGACAAACGATTTTCCGCTTCGGATAGAATTTCGCGAAGTTGTTTTACTCCGTCAGAAACAGCACTGAGTTGACGGAACACGCTGCGGCTTGATCTCGCCAAAATATAGGCAAGCGTAGTTTTGCCCGTGCCGGGCGGTCCATGGAAAATAACCGACCCCAACCTGTCCGCCAAAAGAAGACGACGAAGCAATTTGCCCTCGCCAAGAAAATGCTCTTGACCAACAAATTCTTCCAATACTTGAGGACGCATCCGAACCGCCAACGGCTCCACACTACGCCGATTCGCCAACTCGTCTTGCTCAAATAATGATGCCAATTGTAATCCTCCACTTCAAAATTAAACCGCGAAGGCAAAGAAGTTATACTGTAGCTGCTATGAAATTCATTTTTTTAAGGCAGGATAACAGGATTACAGGATCGTCAGGATATAATAAAATCCTGTCTATCTTGCTATCCCGTAAATTCTGTCAAAAAAATATACTGAAGCTACTTTAAAATTTCTGAAACTGAACCCGCAAGCACAACAACATGAAGCGGTTGTTCAAGGGCGAAGCCTATCGCCTTACCGGCTACGGTATAAAAGCGGTTAGTTTTGTTGATGTTTTTTGTTGTTCGCTAAAATGAATAGGATTTGGTTCAAAGGTAAATTGATGACGACCATGAATAAACCGGACAATGTTGTCGTCATTGCCGGTGCAAATCTGCGTATTATCACTGCAATATCAACCCCCTCACCATGCACCGCCGAAAACTCCGAAAACGTATTCAACATCGCCGCAACCGTACCAATCAACCCCAACACCGGCAAAAGCTCTATCCATTGCAAACAAGAAACTTGAATCTTGTTAAGATTCTGCACAAAAAAAACACGCCGACTACCGTATCGCATAAAAATTGCAAACAACTGAAACAACGCCAAAAAAACACCATAACTAATAATCACCCAATCCAAACCACTAACAAATTCCAAATACGAATTAAAAATACTAAACATAAAATCACTCCGAGGAAAAAACACCACGAAGGCGAAAAAGGATTTATACCGTAGCCGGTAGGGCGAAGCCTACCGCCCATACCGGCTTCGGTATAACACTAACGCCTTGACATCGAAAACCAAACTCAATAATAACGGAACGATCAATAACGAAAAAACCGTCGAACAAACTAAACCGCCAACAACCACCGAACCAATCCCATGATACAACTCACTGCCCGCCCCGCCCTTCACCACTAACGGCAACATCCCTATTATTGCGGTTGCGGTTGTCATGAAAATTGGTCGCATTCTTGATTTGACGGATTCCCTGATCGCCTCCCTATATCCCAACACTTCCACTTTGTCTTCACTCGACTCGCCAAAACCTCGCATGAAATTCAACGCTTGATGCACCAACAAAATCGCGTTGTTCACCACCACGCCAATCAATAACACAAAACCTAACATCGTTAACGTGTCCATTTGTTGCGACGGATCATGCCAACGCATTAACGCTAAACCAATAAAACCGCCAACCATTGCAAAAGGTACACTAAACATTATCACCATCGGATACGCGAAACTCTCAAACAACGCCGCCATTAAAAGGTACGTAATCACAAGCGATAAGAAAAATCGACTCGCAACCAAACTCAAAACCGATTCCAAATTAAAACCACTCCACTTGCCCAACACCGCCGCTCGCGTTTGAGATAATTTATCCGCGTTGCCCGCAAGCCGAATCATAATGTCCGGCGTTAAACCGCCGTCCCGACGACACTCCTCAACTATCTCCATTATCCGCTTCTGAGCAGTCTCAAGCGCAACCTCCGAAGGCGGATTAACCGTTAAACGTATCGCCCGCTCTTGCTCAACACGCCGAATTTGTTGCGACGCTTCCGCTTTTTCAACCGTGAACAATTGCCCCATTGGAATTATTTGACGGCTTTCATCCGAATCACGTACCGCAATCGGCAACATTGGAAATTCATCCGGCGTAATTTGAATATCAGGATCACGAATCAATGTCAAATCAATACTGTCCCCCTCAAAATCAAAATCACCAATCCGAATCCCATCAATCATTGCCCTCGCTGTATAAGCCAACGATTGAACGCCAAATCCTAATTCTTTTGCCCGAACTTGATCAACTATCAATTGCCATTCTGGACCGTTCAAATCATAATTCTGCGGCTCACTGCGAACTCCCGCACGCGAAAACTCACGAACAAGCTCGTCCTCAAGATGCCGCGTCGCTAACCGTAAACGACCCATCTCAGGTCCCACAACTTCAATTTGAACCGAATTAGAACCGCCGCCGCGACGACCAAATATACTTTGTTGTTGCGCCGAACCTGAAGCTCCGGGGATTTCATTCATCATCGTGTTTAAGACTGATTCCAACGGTTTGACAAGTTCGGGATCGCGGCTCGTTGTTGTCATCATTACGCCTTGATTTCTTGCGATAATATAAAATTCATCAATCGGCGCGATTTTGGTTTCCAATTTATTATTACGCCGGTCATAAATTTCGCGAATCGCAGTCGCTTCCTCAATCGTTTTCGCGTCCCAGTACGGCTTCAAAAATTGCTCAATACGCCGACCAACAAGCTCATTTTGCTGCAACGTGTAAGACGGCGGAAGTTGCATACTGCCGCTTAACACATTTTTGTTACCAGTGGGCAAATAGCTTGCCGGCGGCATCAAAATTACACTCAAAATAATTGCCGTAACAGAAATCACCGCTATTATCAAAAGCCGTGAACATATCGCTACCGAATTTCGCGCCGTCATTGCGTAAATGAAATTTGAATACATTTGCGTAACATAATTGCAAAAATTCACCAGACCAAAAAGATTCTTGAACAGTTTCATTACAAACATGTCCGATGGCTTGTCTGCTTTTTTTCCAAGCCATTTTGCCGCTGAAACAGGAATAACCGTTATTGCAACTAAAAGCGAAATCAAAACCGATGCCGAAACCGCGATTGCCAAATCGCAAAAAAGTTGCCCTGACTCTTCCTCAATTGTCAACACGGGACCGAACACCGCAACAGTTGTCAATGTTTGCGCAAGCACAGCACCCCAAACTTCGCGTGTGCCGTCGTAAGCTGCTTTGAGCGGCGACTTGCCCGTGTGCAAATGCCGATCAATATTCTCCAACACAACAACCGCACAATCAATCACCATCCCAATCGCAAACGCCAACCCCGCAAGCGAAATCACATTTATATTACGCCCCGCCCAATACATCACCACAAACGTACCAACAACCGAAATTGGAATCGCAAGCGAAACAATAAACGTCGGACGAACACTGCGCAAAAAAAGTAATAAAACCACAATCGCCAATATCCCGCCCTCAAGCATATTCTGCTGAACTAAACCAACAGCTTTATTGATATATGTTGAGTCGTCGTAAATCATGCGGAAACGAATTTGATACCTGTCATTTTTGTAATTTGATAACAACCCGCCGCCAAATCCATTCGCTGCCGGTTCCGCGTTAAGTTCCTTGACCAATTCATTCACAGCAGACATTATGCTAAGAACATTCGCGCCGGTATCGCGGCGGAAATGTATTGACATTGAGGTTTGACCTTTGCTTGCGTTGAAGTACGTGTTTTTTTGCAACACTAGATGCGGAGTTGCAATATCACGCAAATAAACCGGCGAACCGTTGACATATTTGACAATCACGTTACGAATAGGTTCCAAATCAGAATAACGCCCAAGAACTCGAATACGAACATTTATCCGCCCATTCGCCATATCGCCCGCCGACTCGTCCAAATTATCCCCAATCAACGCCGCACGCAACTCATCAACCGATACGCCCGATTGAGCAAGCACAACAGGATCAAAACGGATTTGTACTTCGTGTTCGCGACCGCCGTAAACTTGCACTTCCGCCATTCCTTTGATTCGTTCAAACGCCGGTTTGACAAACCTGTCAGCGTAATCGAAAAATTCCGACATCTCAAAATTCGGATCAGCCTTAGATTGCAAAAGACCAATTCCAATAGACTCGTCTGTATTCGCGCTTGCCGCACGGATTACAGGACGGTCAACATCTTCAGGATAACGCGGCACTTCATTCAACCGGTTTGAGGTCTCCTGAACGGCACGGCTCATATCGTAGCCGACAGTAAACTCCAACTCAATATTTCCTTGACCGAGTGAGGCGTTGGAGGTCATTTGGTAGAGACCTTGCAGAGTTTTGAGTTTTTTCTCTTGTTCCATCAGGATTGATTTTTCAATCTCTTCAGGGCTGCGTCCTTGCCAAGTAGTACGCACGGAAACAACAGGTCTTTCAACATCAGGCGTCATTTGAATCGGAACATCCGTCAACGCTAACACCCCAAATAATAACGTCAATAAGACTCCCACCGCAACTTTAACAGGGTTGTCTATAGAAAATTTGATTATATCCATAACTTAATTTTGGAAACCGCCCGCGTCCTATTTTTCTGTTTTCTTACAATCACAAATGAGATCAAAATTTTCATCTGACTTATACATTGTTTTTTTGTAGTTTCAAAAAAATATTTCGGGAACGGTTATATTTTTTAATTTATCCGCACTTTGATTCCAACCTCATCGGAAGCCGACATTCAATATACCGCAGCCGGTAGGGCAATAGGCTTCGCCCTTGAACAACCGCTTCTCGTTGTTGTGCTTGCGTGTTCAGCTTCGGGAATTTCAAAGTAGCTTCAGCATAAATTGAACAACCGGATTTCAACGTGCGTTACACCAATTCCAAATGCTATACCGTAGCCGGTAGGGCGGTAGGCTTCGCCCCTGAACAACCGCTTCACGTTGTCGCGCTTACGTGTTCAGCTCCATGAATTTTAAAGTAGCTTGAGTATAAACATCAGGTTTTGGCATATTTGATTTTGAGTTGTTGCAATGTGCGTGAGATTTTGGACAAAAGAGATAATTTTCAAAAATAAATTACGTATCGCACAAAATGTCTTTCATTGCAATTAACAAGGAGTATCTCACAGGCTGTATTAGGAATAACATTATCGGTTGCAACTTACGATTGTCAATCACCGCATTTCCCCGACGACAAAAAAAATTGTAACTATTCAGTCGATAGAATTTTTATCAACTACAGAGAACACAGAGTTCACAGAGGTGAATTTTTAAATACAAAAATATACAAAAGAGTTGAAAATGAAATTTTCGTCTACTTCATATTCAAAAAATTTATCTCTGTGAACTCTGTGCTCTCTGTGGTTATTTAAAAGCTGCGTTCAGGCTGGGGAGGCTTGGTTGGGGCTGTGAACTCTGTGCCTTCTGTGGTTATTTAAAAGCAACTTGAGTGTAAAATGTTAAAGTTATTGAATTTCTGACAAAAAAAAGAATTTCCCAGACCAAATTCGGAACGTTCCGAAGCCCGTTCAGAACGTTCTTTTTTCGTTTCGGAACGTTCCGAAGCCCGTTCGGAACGTTCTTTTTTCGTTTCGGAACGTTCCGAAGCCCGTT
>JAIRWK010000217.1 GCA_031268995.1 Planctomycetaceae bacterium | reverse complement strand
GACACTTTTCGTGACAAAGGGGACACTTTTTGTGACAAAGGGGACACTTTTTGTCACAAAGGGGATACTTTTTGTGACAAAGGGGACACTTTTTGTGACAAAGGGGACACTTTTTACCGTGAATGTTGATAAGTTCTGCGTATAAGGAGGTGCCCCTCCACTTTTCCCTTAACCGCATACACGGAAAAAAATGCCCCCAAATCATCAAGTCAGAGGCTCCGCCCCCTCCTCAGGCTCTCCCCCAGTCGGATCACCTGATTCAGGGGTCGGATCGGTCGCCTCAGATGGTGTTTCGTTTGTTTTAGGCGGTGTTTCGGCTGAAGCGGGGGGGGTTTTGGCTGAATCGGTAGTTGTTTCTGTTGAAGTGGTAGTTGTTTCGGTTGAGGCTGGGGGCGTTTCGATTGCGGGATCGTTGTCTTGGGATTCTTTTTGTTCCGGCTCATTTGCCAAACTCTTGCCCGTCAACCCTAACTCCGTAACCCAATAAAGATCAGGTAACTCCTTGCCCGACATCACCTCAACATATTGCGCCGCACTCAAACGATGCCTCGTCTCCGGCACAAACCTTACCCCCGAACGCATTCGCTCATCCGCCGTATCCGCTTGACGTTCCGCAAAACATTGGATCAAACCCGCCTCGTCAATCACATAAAGCCTGTCCGTCTCAATATTGAATAACAACTCCTTGAATCCCCGCAAATCCAACGTAAATAACTTGCCGCCATTTCTTTTGTCCAACACTACCAGATAATTATGTTTGTCTTGAACATACACCCGCGTCCTCGACGCACAAACAAAACGCCTTATCCCCGACAAAAACCATTTTTCCTTGCCCGTCCTAACGTCCAGGTTGTACAAACCATTCGCCGTCGGCACAAAAACATCCGCACCAATCACAGCTATCCGCTCAACAACCGCACCACTAGCCGCAAAATGCCACAAAATTTCGCCGTTGCGATTCTGCACCGCAAAAACATAACCGGATTTTGAACCAATTATCGATAAATCCTGAATATTTTGCCCGCCTAAATTCGTCTCCGTGTAAAAATACGGCACCGATTGGTTTAACGCCGGACGACTCACGATGCCCTTGCCCAAAACCCACGCACGCTCCGCAATATTATCATCGTCCGGTCGAATCAACTTCGACGGCGTTGTAACTTTGTACATTTGGAGAATATTTTCGTGCGAAAAATCCTTGATACTCGCCGCGTGAAAATCGCCTTCCTTGTTGATCCAAGTCAAAATTTCCCAATGATAACCCGCAGTTATAGTTTCAGGATTGCCCTTAACTATCTGTGTTGCCAAATTCGGGATAATATCCAAATCGCCAAACGAAATAGTTGACATTGGAAAATCTATCGGCTGACGTAACACAAATTGAGGCTTCGGCGGTAAAACATCATCCTTGCCCAAAATCGAATACTTCGCCCTCGCAAAACTCTCCAAAACCTCCGCCACGACATCATCACGCTCATCAAGATCACCCGACATCGTTACCTTCATCGACAATGTTTTGTCTTGAGTTTTTTTGTTTATTTTTTCGGTATTGTTTTTGTTTTCAGCTTTTTCCAGCGTGTGGGGCGGCGCGTCAGACAACGGAAACTGATCATCTTCCGCGCCGCCCTCATTGTTGTTCGTCGATTTTTTTTGAACTTCCGAAACTACCTCGTCAAATTTGCCCGTCTCAATATTAAACTTCCTCTCCGCTACCCCAGCCTCAAGAGGATACACAATTATCCGACCACCCAACATCGGAATATATACGTAATTCTCGCTAACTACACACGCAGTAACCGAAACGGTATTTGGCAACGGAATATACATTAATAACTTGCCATTGCCGCGATCAAACACAAATAACTCAATATTGCTCACCACCGCAACAACATGACTGTTCGCCGCCGGAATCCTATATTGCAACCCCCGTTTGCCCATAACTTGCGACCACATCGTCTTGCCCGTCAACACATCAATCGCATGCACCCTCGCATCAGTCGAAACAACAAAAAGCGTATCACCCTCAATCACCACTTGCTCAAACTTCGCATTCCTGCCGTCTATCGGTAACTGATTGTGCCAAACATGAACCAAACCAAAACGCTCCATTTGACGAGACGACAATAACCGACCGCCAAACACAACCGTATTGCAATTGACCACAACACAAAACAATACACAGACAAAAAACAAAAAATATCTTCTAAAATAAAAAATCATAAACCCAGCACCTTTCAATCACACCGCAACCGGTAAGGCAATATGCTTCGCCCCTTAACAACCGCTTCACGTTGCCGCGCTCCCGTAATCAGCTCAATGAATTTTAAAACATCTTGAGCATAACATATTGAGAGAATTTCCAACAACTCCCACAACTAACTCAAATACGATTCTTCATTATTTCCTTATATATGTATTTCAATTGTATGACTACCTCTTCAACATCCTTATTGTCCGTGCAAAACTCAATTGCGTCTTCCGCCTTTTTAAGCCCGCCGTATTTCCGTGTACGGTCCCTCATGTCACGTCTGCCAATGTCTTCCCAAATTTGATCCAAATCAATATCCTCTTCCGATACTCCCATTGCAGCCAAATCCAAATAACGACGCCTCGCCCGCTCGTCCCGCGACGCAGTAAGGAAAAATTTACAATCAGCATTCGGAAACGCTAACGTCCCTTGATCACGCCCCTCAGTAACAACACCCTTTTTCAGACGTATAAATTTCTCGGCAAAATTTTGTTGGAGCTTAACCATGAACCTGCGGATAAGATAATTGCTCGCAACATATTTCGTGTTCAAAGTAATCTCATCCGTCCGAACGACACCGCTAATACTCTCACCATCAAGATAAACCTCGCCGTCAACAACATCAATATTCAACACATCAGGCAAAAAATCAAGAGTCTCCGAAATCCTAAAATTGATTTCGTTGCGCATGGCGTACAATGTTGCCGCGCGGTACATTGCACCCGTGTCAATATACTCATACTTGACCTTCAACTCACGCGATAACGCACCAGATAACTCACGAGCAACCGTACTCTTGCCCGCCCCAGCCGGTCCGTCTATCGTAATAATACCAATTAATGGTTCTTCTCCGCTTTTCATAATAAATTCTTGTTCAATTAAATAAAAAGAGGTCTTATACCAAATCCGCTATGAAATTCATCTTTTCAATACAGGATAACAGGATTGCAGGATTATCAGGATGTAACAAAATCATGTCTATATTGTCAACCCCGTAAATCATGTCAAAACAATAAGAACTGAATTTCATAACGCAATAAGTACAAAAACTAACTGTATTGCGGCAACGGGGACGCTGCCGTTACAGGACTAAAACGAATTTTTAAAACTTCCCTAAACATAAATATCCCATCAACACAATCTCAATCTTTGATCGTGTTACTTATATCTGTGATCGAGCGTCCTAATTTTCTGCCGGTGTTTGTTGCGGCTGTTGCGGTAACTCTTCTTTTGAGGTTATTTTCTTCGGTGTTATCTTTTTGGAGGTATCCCAAAATTTTATCTTTTGCCGTTTTATCGTCCGCCGGCATCCCCATCGTGTCAACCGCGTCCGTTACGCCCATCAATACCGACCGTTTGACTCCTTCGCGTATCCACTCAAAAAAATTAAAGTTCATTTTCAAATTCCTTTCGCTTCAATAATTACCCGACAAATCAAAAACATTCCCGGCTAATTGTTCGTTTAAAAACTTCCAATTTTAATTTGAATTGCTCGTATCAAATACCTCAATAATAATTATCTTGGCAATCGGGAGAAACTAACTTTTGCCCAACCCAACCCGCAACACTCCCAAAAATACAACCAACCCGCCAGCGTCAAACCAACAAAACATCAGTTATCAATCACACTGACGCGGGAATAATAACAAATTTCAAAATCCGCGTCAAGACCAATTTTTAAAAAATTTTTTCCCTAGTACCAATAGGGTAAAAAAGAAAATTTGATACAATACCCGAAATTAAATATCCTCACAAAATCACAAACAACAAAATAGACAACAACAATAAAAAAATGTAACTGTTCAGTTGATTTTTATTTTTTTATTTTACCGCGAAACACACGAAATTTACGCGAAAAGACGCGAAACTAAATTATTCGCGACCTTTCGTGCTCTTTTAGCGTATTTTGCGGTTAAAAAAATAAATTTCATAGCAGTTGCGGTATGTCCAAAATCAAAATCAGGAGGTTTTTAGATGTTTAATGCGGTTTGTCCATATTGTTTTCAACGTTATACGTTAGACGATTCGTATATTGGCAAGACGGCGAGTTGCCGTCAATGTAAGCGGATGTTTGAATTGGGGGATGACGATACGGCGACAAATTTTGGTCCTCTTATAATTTCAGAAGGCGGCGAAGTGAACGATTTAGAATTCGAGATCAAAAATGCTTCTCGTCGGGCGATTTCTGTTTCTTCGACGGTTGAGCGGATACGAGTTGCGGATCCGAAGTTGGAGCGTCGATTTAGTCCTGAATCTGGGATGTGGAATATTGGCGATGTTATTCTTGGCATTTACGAGGTGGTTTCGATTTCGGACAACGAGCCTTTTTCCGAAGGCGGAGCGGGAGTTGTGAATAGAATTTATCATCGCGAATGGGACATGGAGCTTGCCGTCAAGAGTCCCAAACCGCACGTGTTCCAATCGGAATCGGGCAAATTGAATTATGAAAAGGAGGCGCAAACTTGGATTGAGTTGGGGTTGCATCCGAATATTGTTACGTGTTATCTTGTTCGTCGTATTTCTGACATTCCGCGATTATTTGCTGAGTTTGTGAAGGACGGCAGTTTAAGGCAATGGATATTGGACGGCAGGTTGTATTCGGGCGGCAGTTCTGCGGCGTTGTTGCGGATAATTGATATTGCAATTCAATCGGCGTGGGGAATTGAACACGCGCATTCGCAAAAATTATTGCATCTGGACGTGAAGCCGGCGAATATAATGATGTCCGGTCAAATTGCCAAAGTAACCGATTTCGGTTTGGCGCAAGGAATATCCGAGATAGCGAAATCTTCGTCGGCGGATTTGGATTCGGTCAAGAGTTATTCTGTGATTGCGGGCGGCATGACACCGGGGTTTTGTTCGCCGGAACAATACATCTCTTTTGAACGGGCAAAAAATAATGACTTCGACAACTTGCCAAAAATTACATTGCAATCCGACATCTGGTCGTGGGCAATAAGCGTATTGGCAATGTTTCACGGTCGCACGCCTTGCAAACGCGGCGGTCAAACGGCAAGAAAAGTGTTGGAAGTTTTCTTGCGCGACAATAAACCGGACTCGCAACCGCAACAAAATGAAACAACAATTCAAAATGTTTCGGTTCCCGCAATTGAACGTCCGTTGATGCCGGACAAGGTTGCGGAGTTATTGTTTCATTGTTTTGAGGAGAATCCTTTGGATCGTCCGTGTTCGATGGGAGAAGTTGCGGAGAGGTTGATAAAAATATACGGAGAATTGTCCGGCACAACATTTGCCCGCACCAAACCCCGCAGCACAACATGGACTCCCGAAACGATCAATAACCGTGCCGCGTCTATGCTTGATTTGGAAAAACCCGCAGAAGCAAAACAGTTGCTCGACCAAGCCGCAACCCTTCAACCTTGGCATCCCGAAGTAACATACAATCAAACGATCCTCGCATGGCGTTCCGCTCAAATTACGGACTTGCAAGCGATAGAGCGTTTAGAAACGCTGACCAAAATGCGCAACACAGACGCAAACGCAATTTACGCGGAAGCGTTGGCGCAACGCGAGCGCGGCAATTTGAAAACCGCGTTGGAGGAAGCGGGCAAGGCGATTGAGTTGGAGTCTCGTGAGGAGTATCGCCGGATGTTTATTTCGATAGAGCGTTTTTTGCCGCGTGCTGCGAGGTGTGTTGAGCGTATTCAAGTTGCGCGTGGATTTGAGGGCAAAATATGTGTTGACAGCCGCGGCGAATTTATTCTGATAGAAAAACCGGCAACAGACTTAAACGACAGAGTTGACGGCGGCGAAATCGGACAAACCGATAAAATATACGAAATAATAAAAGTATCAACAGGACAAATTCAACACAAATTTTCTCAACAAGTTGAAGATCATATTGTTGGTCGTGTTGGAGTGAGTGATGATTTGTTGTGGGAGTTGGTCAAGTTTTCGGGTTCTGGCGGCGAATTGGATTCGGTGATATTGCGGCGTATCGGAGCCAAAACGGGCGAGGCGAAATTCAGGTTGATAAATTGGTCGCAGAAATTATCGTCGTTGCCCGAATCCGAAACAATTGCGGGCAAAATTTACATCGGCAAAATTCACGGAGACCGCGTAACGGTGTTGCGAAACAAAGACGACAAAGAAATCGGTAATCTGATCGGTCATGAAGGAGCGGTAACGGCGTTGGTTTTTAGTGAAGACGGCAAGTTCGCGTTTACCGGCGGTGCGGATCGGACGCTTCGGTTGTGGGAGTTGCCGGTGATGCGTTGTTTGCGGACGTTTACGTCGGTTGGCGGAGCGGCGGTTGCGGTATATTTTGACGACAGCGGCAAGTTCGCGTTATCTTTGGCGGCGGGCGGTTTGGTTAGAATTTGGGATACTTCCATATTGTGTTCGGGCAACAAATTTCATGCGCCGTTATTATTGTCTCACGTAACAAGTTCTGAAGAAGCGGGACGACGACAAACAGAAATGAATCAATTCTACGACAATATCAAAGAATCAGTGAAAAAATTGGATTATTCATCGGCGATTAAATTTGTTTCGGAAGCGTCGGTATTATCCGGTTGGGAGACGATGCGGATGCGTTTGGGATCGGAGGGAGTTTGGGACAACTTCGCAAAACATACACAGCGGCGATCCTTGTCCGCAACAATCTGCTCTTCAATATTCAAAGGACACGACGACACAATATCAACAGTCGTAATTTCCGCAGACGGAAAATTAGCGGCTTCGGCGGGCAAAGACATGATTATCCGCGTGTGGGATATTCAAGGACATCGTATTATCAATGAGTTGGCGGGGCATAGTGATTGGGTTCGCAGTATTGGTTTGACGCGGGACGGGCGTTTTTTGTTGTCGGGCAGTTGGGACGGAACGGTGCGGGTTTGGAATATCGTTTCGGGCAAATGCGTCAGAGTTACAGACGAAAAAATTAAATCAATTGCCAAAATCGCAGTAAATCCACAAGGTCGAACAGTCGCAATCGCAACAGCTCAAGGACGTGTAATTTTTTGGGACGTGTTGACGAGCAGTGTTAGGGGAGCGATTGTTGCGGGAACGGGCGGAATCAATACGGTGAAATATAGTTGCAATGGCGAATTTCTGCTAACCGGCAGCGATGACGGCAACGTCTCGTTGTGGAAGGTGGGCAAAGACACACCCGAACAAGTAATTCATGTTCACAAGTCGGCAGTAACCGATGCCGCAATTTCGCCGGATTTACGCAGAATTGTTTCGGCAGACCGCGACGGGCAGGTTGTGTTTTGCAATTTGAACGGAGAACAAACCGGAGAAATAAGGGGACATTTGAACGAAATAACCGGTTTAGTTTTTTTGGCGGACAACAGATTTGTGATGTCGTGTTCAAAAGATGCAAAGGTACGAATTAGTTTTGTTGGCGGCGGTGAGATTTTTTCGAGCGAGGTTGAGCATTTGGTGCCGGTTTATTCGATGTCGGTTGATTTGTGCGGCAATTATTTTGTTACGGGCGGCGAGGACGGTTTGGTGAGGGTTTGGAGTATGTATTGGGATTATGAATTCAATGGTTGGTCTGAAGTAACGCCGGAAGCGGAAAATATGTTGCGTGTTCTCTTATTCCCCTACAAAAACGCAAACAAAAAAAACGAACCAACCCCACAAACAAAAATCGCCGCCATAACAAAACGCCTAACCCAAGAAATGCAATATCACGGCTTCGGATTCATCGAAACAAAAAAACTAGAAGAAAAAATCTCCAAACTATACGACTAAAACCAATGCCCCTTAAAAAAATCAGCACGCAGACGACGCAGATTATAAAGATCGTCGCAAATATACCGAAGCCTATTGCCCTACCGGCTACGGTATATTAGGGACAGATCGGTTGGGAATGTTTCGATCCATTTTAGTCCCCAATCTCCGATTTCTTGCATGAACGGGTCGGGATCGAATTGCTCGATATTGAAAACGCCGCTCCCTTTCCATTGTCCGGTCAACGCGCATTTTGCACCCAACGCAGCAGGTACACCGGTCGTGTAACTAATTGCTTGCGCGCCGGTTTCCGCGAAACAGGACTCGTGATCGCAAACGTTGTAAATGTAGTAATTTTTCTCAGCCCCATCTTTTTCGCCATTCAGCAAACAACCAATACACGTTTTCCCTTTTGTCCGCGAACCCAACGACGCAGGATCAGGAAGCAACGCTTTAAGAAATTGCAACGGCACAATCTCATGTCCTTCATAATTCACCGCGTCAATCCGCGTCATGCCGACATTCTCAAGCACTTTCAAATGCGTCAAATAAGATGCCCCAAATGTCATCCAAAACCGCATACGGCGAATTTCAGGATAATGTTTTACCAACGACTCCATCTCCTCATGATAAAGCAAATAAATATCCTTTTGACCAATCCCTTCGGGAAAATCGAATACTTTTTTGACTGACAACGGAGCGGTTGTTTGCCAAGTTCCGTTGTCGAAAAATCTTCCTTCGGCGGTGATTTCGCGTATGTTTATTTCGGGATTAAAATTCGTCGCAAAAGGATAGCCGTGATCGCCGGCATTGCAATCAATAATATCGAGAGTATTGATTCGGTCAAAAATATGCTTCTTCGCGTAAGCCGTGTAAACATTCGTAACTCCGGGATCAAATCCGCAACCCAAAATTGCAAGAATACCGTTTTTCCGAAATTTCTCGTCGTAATTCCATTGCGGTTCGTAGCAAAATTTCGCCGTATCGGGATGTTCGTAATTTGCGGTATCGAGATAATTCACGCCGGTTGCAAGACAGGATTCCATTATTGTTAAATCTTGGTAGGGCAATGCTACGTTGATGACGATAGCCGGTTTGACATCTTTGATCAATGCCGTCAATTCAGGCACTTTGTCCGCATCAATCGATTCTGTACGAATGGAAGTTTGCCAACCTTTCGAATAAATATCTTTTACAATAGCGTCGCATTTTGATTTAGTGCGGCTGGCTAATGTGATATTTTGGAATATCTCTCTGTGTTGTGCGCATTTGAACGCGGTTACTCTGCCAACTCCGCCCGCCCCGATAATTAAAACATTATTTTTATTCATTTTGACCCCCGACAAAATATACTGAAACCACAAAAACATTTAACCAAAACCGTATCATATTATATCATATATCCGCTGCCGCGATATACCGTAGCCAGTAAGGCAATAGGCTTCGCCCCTGAACAACCGCCTCATGTTGTTGTGCTTGCGTGTTCCGCTCCATGAATTTTAAAGTAGCTTGAGTATATTACTCAAAAAAGAAATATTCGTTGATACGATCTCTGAATTGTTTTGTACCGATAAGGATAACTGTTTTGTGTCTGAATCCGATGTGAGGTGCGAGGTTTACCATTTCGATTTTGTTGCGGAATTCCGGCGCGATAAATCTCATCGGCGCACCGTCTCTCCCAAGCGGTACAGGATCATTTCCATTTTTGTAAAGATACGGATAAAACTTCAATCTGAAATCTTCAGGGTTGTAGAGTACGAGGATTTTGTGGGCAATTTTTGGTACGTTGCCGTTGCGTTTACCTTCCGCAAGCCAATCTCTGTCCGACGCAGCACCGCCATAAATCAAATTTATCCTCATCCCCTCAGGCTTCAACTCGCCAACTCCCTCAACCGCATCACCAAGCAACCGCGTACCAAAACTAAAACCAAGCACACTAACCTTACTGTCAGCTTTAAGCCGCTTGAGCAACATCGACATATAAACCGCATTCGCCTCCGCAATCGGAATCTTTGACCGAATATCCGTCAAAAGACAACCGTCCAACTTCTCCGAAGGCCAATGCCAAAAAATCACGCGAATCGGTTTGCGTGAATCACAAAGACCAAGAATTTTCAAACCAATCTCAACAGTATCAGATTTTTTTGACGTATAACCCGGTGAAAAAATCAGAATTGGTACTGATGGATTTTGAGTTGAAAAAAATGTTGCCGCGTCGGATTTCTCCCAACTTCTACGCTCGCCGTTTTTGACCAAATGCCAATACACTATTTTTTCAAATTCAGAATCAGTGGCTTTTGTCCAAGATGCCGTTTCAGTCGTTATCATCCATATATCTTGTACCTTTTCGTTTTTTGGTTCGTTTTCGCTTTGTTCGCCTGACGCTTGATTTGTTGCAATTACTACAACCGTTAAAACCCCAAAAAATAATACCACACGCAACAACCGACGAACAAAATCAAAAACCGACAAACCCGCTATACCAACGCCGGTACTGGCGGTAGGCTTCACCCATGAACAACCGCTTCGCGATGCTACGCTTGTGTGTCCAACTTCGGGAATTTTGAAACAGCTTGAGTATAAACTCATGCCAACCCCGCCAAAAACACCAAACCCAAACACAAAACGAAATAATTCAAATTTTGTTTTCATTGTTTTTACTCCTAATTATTTATTATTTTTTACTCCTACATTTACTGTATTGGTTATTCAAGAGCGAAAACCACCGCCCGCCCCAGCTCCAATATGAATAGAATTATTCAACCAAAATCAATCGAAGTCAACCGCCCAACCGGATTACTTTGGAAATTTTCTACCAAAGCCGGTATGGGCAGTAGGCTTCGCCCTTGAACAACCACTTCACGTTGTTGCGCTTGCGTGTTCAACTCCATGAATTTTAAAGTAGCTTGAGTATCCAGGTTTTGGCACTGAACCTGGTAAAACATGATCCGCATAGTTTAAAATTTTCTTGTTATTCCAAATAATACAATTAAACCGATTATTAAGTCAATAAATTTAAAGAACGGTTACGAGTATTATTATTGTCGATAACGATTCTCATGAGAATAGTGATTATACCGCAATTCATACGACACCAAAACCGACAAATGTTTTACACTGCCGTGATTCCGTGTTCAGTTGCGGGAATTTAAAAAATAACCATAGCGTAAAAATATCATTAATAATTGGAAATTTACTCATTATGCAAAAAAGCAATACAGCAAGAAACAATTACCTCCAAGCCGAAGTTTCAACAGCAACTCCCCAGAAATTACAATTGTTACTTGTCGAGGCGGCGATAAAGAACATTCATCGTACAAAAAAAGCGTGGAGCGAATCGCGTTTTGATGTTGGAGTTGAGTCGTTGACGGTTGCACAGGATATTGTTTCGGAGATTCTTTGTTCTCTTGATTTGGAGGGCAATCCCGCAATTGCTAAGCAACTTGCATCAATTTATCTTTTCATCTTCCGCCGTCTTGCGGAGGGCGGAATGCGGCACGACGAAACCAAACTCGACGATGCGTTGCGAGTGCTTACATCTGAGCGTGAAACTTGGCGGCAAGTTTGCGACAAATTTGGTTCGACTACAGCGCAAACGAATAATTCAGACAACAGCAACGGAAATATCCGCGCAGGCAAAAACGACGCGGCAGAATTTACCCCATCATCACAAAAAGCAACTAACTCCCCCACAAACAACACCAACACAATCAGTTCCGGCGGTTACTCAAAACCAACTTCACCAACAACATTTGCCAAACCTTCAGGCTCGTATGGAATCCAAACTGTCTCCTTCGCCGCAAAACCTTCTCAACTAAACCAAGATTCCCCAACACAAAACGCCACAAAAAAAACAACACCAACCGGAATACAGACAAACAGTTCCCTTGCGTCAGGAGATAAAAAGAACACCCCACAGTTGCCAAAACCAATACGCCCCAACCCCTACAAGTAAAACAACCGCTCTAAAAAAATAAACCTCCGCAAATTATTCTGGAGAATTTTCTGTCAAAAATTTTTAAGGGACAAAAAGGACAAGAGAGGCGTGAGGAACAAAGTTGTTGTTCACTCAGTGATTAAGATTTCAGAAAATTTTAATTCCATTAATAATATCACGAGAATTGTTACTTTGTCCCTCACGTCTTTTGTGTCCTTTATGCCATTTAAATGCCAGACGAAAAGATTAGACCGAAGCCGATTTTAAAGCTGGCTTCGGCAACTTTTCTTCATATTCCATTCAGATTACAAAAATCATTTATCCGAGACTGACGGCACGACCCAGACCTTCAGCTCGCTCTCAACTCCATGTCCAAGATAAATCTTGACCGTGTAAAGAGCAAGCTCTTTGATCGGTCCTGACAACCTCACCTGCTCTTGCGCCAACACAATGCCTTCAGCTCGCAACGCCTTGACAATATCGGCAGGACCAACCGAGCCGAAGAGATGACCTTCTGCCGAAGCCTTTGCTTCTATTGAGATGGACTTGCTCCGAATCTCGTCAGCCAATGTATTCAGACTTGCAAGACGCTTTTTCTGAATCTCCGCCAACTTCGCACGATGCTTCAACACCATCCGTTTGTGATGTTCCGTCGCGATTACCGCAAGACCTTGCGGAACCAGATAATTAACCGCGTAACCCGGTTTGACATTGACAATATCGCCTTGTTTGCCAAGCGGGTCAATAGTTTGCGTCAAAAGGAGCTGAACTTCGCCAGTCTTGCTAAGCGGAAACCGCTTGTTTGCTCTCAATTTGCCACGCGCACGCTTATTTCTAACAACTACCATTTTATCTTAAATTTATCAAAAAATTTTTAAACTTAGTTTGCCTTAACTGCTTCGGCAAAATACACAACCAGTCTCACACAAAAACAACAAGCCAAAAAACAAAACTCAACAACACTTCATACTCAAGCTACTTTAAAATTCCAGAAGCCGAACACGCAAGCGCAACAACGTGAAGCGGTTGCTCAATGGCGAAGCCTATCGCCCTACCGGCTACGGTATAATTTTAACGGTATAATTTTAAAGTTAAAATGGTACGTCGTCTGTTGTTGGCGGTTCGTAGTAATCTTGTTCCGGTGGCGGAGCGGATCGCTGGGTTGAACGATTTGCGGGAGAACTTCCGCCGCTGCCGCCGGAACCCATGCCCGCACCAGCACCGCTAAGAAACTCAATCCTCTCGCCAACAACTTTCAATTTGGAACGCTTTTGACCGTCCGCTTCCCACGAATCAAGTTTCAATCGCCCCTCAACCAAAAGCGGCGCACCTTTGGTAAGATATTGACAAACCACTTCCGCAGTACGTCCCCAAAGAGTTATGTCAACAAACGTAACATCTTCTATCCATTCACCCGACGGCAATTTCCGGCGATCATTTATTGCCAGACCAATATCAGTTACCGCCGTTCCTGTTGCAATATGCCGCAAATCAGGATCACGGGTTAAATTACCAACCAAAATAACACGGCTAAAACTCGGCATTTTTCTATCTCCACGATATACCAAAACCGACACGAGCAATATGATTCGCCATTTGACAACCGCTTCAATTTTTTTGCGATTGCGCGCCAGTTTTGGGAATTTTAAAACAGCTTTAGGAAATCCCTTACAAATCGCCTAAATCCTCATCTACTTCGTCTTCATCGCCAACAATGAAACTATTAAGTCCCTCAACTCTGGTATTGATCTGTTCAACATCAGAATGCTCACCGGCATATAGATGCCCCGCTCTTGCATGTTCGACAAGCATGTCAACAAGCCGCTGATCTACTTTCAGAATCAGAAAACGGATCACGTTACCGTTTAATTGAAACTGTCTCGTCAATTCTTTGACTTTGAGCGGATCAAGCCGGAAGTACGCCAGCCAATACGTGCCGCGTTTGTGTCCTTTGATCGGGTACGCTAATTTGCGTTCATCCCAAAGTCTGCTCAGTAATACATCACCGGTTGCTTGTTCAATTATCGTCGAAATTTGTCCTGCTACCTCTTCGGGTGCTTTGGCGTAAAGATCGGAATTGAGAATAAACAACCCTTCGTAAACATTTTGAATCATAATGGGTTTTGGTTCGAGTTAAAATCGAGTTTATACTTCTTTTCTTAAAAGGTTAAAATTTTATGCCAACTACGGCACACACAACTCACAAACACAAGCAAACGCAACATTGTGAAGCAGCTTGAATATTGAGTACAATTTATGGGAATGATGCGTTAAGTTGTTCTTCACTTACTCCTTGGTAATAACGAATTGTCAACATTGACTTGAATGGCTTTACAGGAACCCATTCTTCACGCCCCGGCATTTCATACTCGGTTGTTCTGGCACGATAGTCAACGATCTCTTTGGTTACCAACTTATTCTGCTCAAGCAACTGCTTTTTCAACTCCGTATTCCACGAAGGATCGCACAACATGCCCGTAAGAAGTAAGGATGGGTGATAAAGTGATTGTACCAAGACAACTGTTGTTCGAAATGAATCATATTCATCCCCCTCCAGACTAGTAAACAATGCAAATTCTTCCTTAGCGAGCCTAAAAACATCCTCAATCGCCGGACGTACCTCACGTAACTCCAACTGAGCTACAAGCAAAAGATAAGAAAAAATCGCATAACGATGCCCCATCGGAGTGGGTGGGTGTTTCGGCGAACTTCGCGGACGGTAATACTCCCAGTCCCCCTCGTCCCAAACACCATAAATAATGCCGTGTCCCTGTTGCTTTTTGTAATCTTCGGTCATATCTAGTTTTTCCTTGTACTCCGCGCGCATTACAGCCAAATTTTCTTGAATACTCTGTGTCAACAAATTCGCGGCTTCAATTTTGGGCATTTTTTGCAACTCCTCAAGTGCTTTACGAAACCGGCAGTTACCTAAAATATAGTAAATGGTATATTTATAAATGGTCTCTTGCCTCAATGATTCAGTAGCACTCTCAGTAGTACCATCACTTTCTATCATTACTCCAGAAAACCAATGCTCAAATGCATCTGTTAATTTTGATAAAACTTCTTTTGGCGATTCTTTTTCCAGCTCTTCCGCCCATCGTTTGGCAATCTGATCGTGTGCCTCTATTGCAGGTCCTCCGTAAATGGGTCTGTCCGAATGAACCTGTTCAATCGAAGCTTCAAACTTTTCACGAAGATTTTGACGATGCCACCTTACTCCTAAAAAAAATAATATATTCGCAACAATCACAGCCGCTATAACAATTTTCTTTATTCGCGATGTCTTGGCAGGTGTTTTCATAGCACCACCCCCTATTTTTTCTCATTATAAAAAGTGTAACCAACACTACCTTTGTCCGTGTAACTCTCATCGGTAATGGATTTTTCATATACGCCGGAGTTACGGTGTTTCTTCCTCGTTTTGATAACCTTATAGACATCTTCGCCCCTCACTAACAATCTACTGACTTTTGTGATTTTGATAGTACGAGCATTAAATCCACCTGTGGCGTACACTGGCGGCTCTGTCCCGGGTACTGCAACCTTAGCGTTGATACCCAGCTTAATCTGTACCGGATTAGTTTGTATCGGGTTAGTATTTTGTCCATGCACTGTTGAGATGTTGTTACAAACTATTCCAAACACGGCAACGCAAATGGTCAATAATTTTTTCAGCATTTTAATTTTTCCTATTAGGCACTATCCGAAAATATTGTTCCCCCAATTTTACGAAAAACACTGATAATACAAACATGCATTAGTTGTTGACGGTACGTTTGTTCATCGGCGATGCCTTGGGTATGTTAAAATTTTTTCAATTTTCAATTATCCACTTGGTTCACGAAATAACACATTCGGACAGTTACGATCTGCCGTTGTATTTATTCATTGCCTCCGCAATACCATGATCGAGCCAATATTGTACCGCGTCGGCAGAATCTTTCAATCCGGTAGCCAAATCCGCCCGCTCACGCTCAGTAAAATTCATCAACACATAATCCGCAGCGTCCATTCTTGCCGGTGCATCGCCAATACCAAACCGCAATCGCGGAACCTTCTCCGTTCCCAATACCCGCAAAATATCAGCCAAACCCTTTTGCCCGCCGCTGCTGCCCTCGCTACGGAATCGTAACTTCGTAAACGGAAGATTCAAATCATCACACACAACCAACACATCTTCACACGAAATCTTATAAAATCGAACTGCTTCTATTACACTTCGTCCGCTTTGGTTCATGTATGTTGTAGGGCAAAGTAAAAAGACCGCCTCACCGTTTTTGCCGCGAACATCGACAAAATCACCGTGAAATTTCGACTTGGGCGAACAACCCGCACAACGCGAAACAACCTCCGAAAGTATAAGATAACCGACGTTATGCCGAGTTTGGCGATATTTCGCACCCGGATTACCAAGACCAACAACCAATTTCATAAAAACTCGTAATTTGTCTGAACTGTGATTTTTGTGATTAGGCATCGCCCAAAAACAATTTTCCAAAAACAAAAAAGATAACAAAATGTATCACGACTTGCGGTAACGATCAACAGGGGCTTTCGTACCGAAACCGGTATTTGGATATTTTGCATTTTTTGTTGCTATAGCGGCAAAGAATAAAAAAGATATATTATTACGTTGTGATTTTCGTCGCGAAGGCGAGGAAGGGAGAGGGAATCATACTTTGTCACCTTTGCGGTGCTTACTCCTAATCAATTGCCCAACAAGATAATCTAAAATGCCAAAACTAATTTACGCCGATAACGCAGCAACGAAGCGGATTTATCCTGATGTTTTTCAGGCGATGTCAACCGTTTTGTTGGAGGATTTTGGCAACCCGTCGGCGATTTATGATTTTGGTGGTCGGGCGCGCAATATTATTGAGTCGGCAAGGGTTGCAATTTCTGGGGCGATTGGGGCAAATGTTGGCGAGGTGTATTTCACGTCGGGCGGGACGGAGGCGGATAATTGGGCGATCAAGGGAACGGCGGCGGCGTGTTTGCAACGGGGCAAGAAACATATTATTTCGACGGCATTTGAACATCACGCGGTTCTTGAATCGCTCAAAACTCTGCAACATCAAGGTTTCGATGTTACTTATATTGATATTGGGGCGAACGGTATTATTTTGCCGGAGAGATTTCGCGAGGCAGTTCGGGCGGACACAGGTTTTGCGACAATAATGTTTGCGAACAACGAAATCGGGACAATTCAACCGATTGCCGAAATAGGCGAAATTTGCCGTGAGTTGGGGATAATATTTCATACGGACGCTGTTCAAGTTATTGGTGAGATTGGGATTGATTTGCGGAGTTTGCCGGTTGATTTGCTTTCGATTTCGGGGCATAAAATCGGGGCGGCAAAAGGTGTTGGGGCGATTTATATTCGCGACGGCGTAGAGATTGCCAAATTCATGGACGGAGGCTCGCAAGAAAAAGGTTATCGCGCGGGAACAGAAAACACAGCGGCGATTGCGGGGCTAGGAGTTGCGGTTGAGGAAGCGGGCAAACGAAAGAACGATAAAGAATTTATCAAAGAACTGCGTGACAAATTTTTTGATGGCGTGTTGCAAATGGGCGGAAGAATACACGGCGACAAAAAAAATCGTTTAGCCGGAAACGCAAATATTGCTTTTGACGGGTTGGAGGGAGAGTTTATCGTTTTGTTTTTGAACAATTACGGAATTTGTTGCTCAACAGGTTCGGCGTGCAATGCCGGAGCGGTTGAGGCAAGTCATGTAATAAAAGCATTGGGTTTCGATTCCAAAAAGGCAAAAGAAGCTGTAAGATTTACATTTTCAGAAGAGAACACAATCGAAGAAATCGATTACATTCTCGACAAACTGAAAGAAATACGTAACTCATGTTATGCACGATATGGAAATGATGGTGATTATTCCGTTGATTGATAGAAAAAAGGTAAAACATTGTTCGCGTCCCGTTAGGGACGGAATATGAGGATATTTCAAACGGTTTAAATTGTAATTAC
>JAIRWK010000216.1 GCA_031268995.1 Planctomycetaceae bacterium | reverse complement strand
TTTACGGTTTTGTTTGTTCGTTTGTTGATGGTTGTGGGGTTGTTTGTTCGCGAACGTATTTTATGTCTGCCTGACGTAAAATACGTAATCGGACAATAGTTTTTTTACCATTGGGTTTTTCAAGCGTAACTCTATTTTTGTTTTTATCAAAAGAAACAAATTGAGCAACTGTCCGAAACCGGCGATTTTGTGATTCCCAATATCTAAAATTCTTGTAAGGAATTTTCAACTCTATCAAAATTTTAACCTTCTCCGTCTCAGGATATTTAGACTTACTAAACAACTCCAATAACTCACCATCCGCACGAGGTTCAAGCGAATATAACTTGACAATATGGGCGTGAGATTCTTTGAGAGATTTCTTTTGACTATTTATTAGGATATTTTGCAAAGTGTATTCTGTCATATCGTACATCCATTTATCGTGTTTTTCTTGCGCTATCCGATACAATTCATCGAATTTTGACAATTCCTGTTTTGCATCTTCACTTAATTCGTTTTTTATTCTCGCATATCGTAAATCTGCATATCTCCTTACTCCGATTCTTCCACCAATCTGCCATCTGTATTCCTCCATAGGGTCATTAGCCCAATCTATAACAGAATCTGCAAAAAAAGGATTATGTCGTGGGCAATGTCTATCAACCGTCTCTCCAAAAAAATTTTGCAACGATGTAATTGCCTCACAAATTGTTCGTCTTTTTATAATTGCTTGTTGAAGCATAATACTACTTGAAAAGTCTTTCTCAACCTGCGCTCCGTCTATCATAAATTTTGATAATTTACGGTCAATAAAAGATGATGTTGACATAAGGGCATTACATACCTGTATCTGGTTTACATCTGCCCCCCATAACTTAGGATCATAAATTTTCTTTGACCTTATATGTTCAGCAAATTTATCAATATCAATCTTACTGAAAACGATGTTAATATCTTGCTCTTGCCGAATAGTAGTTACCCCCGACAATTCTTCACTCAAAAGAAATTCACCAAAAACAGAGCCAAAAAGAAACATCGTAACTACAACTTGCACTAACCGCATTTTAACCTCCAAAAAAATAAAAACGCGTACACTCTCACATTGTCACTATAATGATGAGATTATCCCCATCACGATTTTAAAAACTAGAAGTAGGAGCATCAAGGGATGCTACCCCCGTGGCATTACCTTTAGTCGCTCTTACCGTCCCACTTTTATCAATTGTAAAATTTTGATCAATAGTTGAAAAATCCTGTACTTTAGTGTTGTCGTCGTGTTCATTTGTCCAATACGTCTGAGATATATTCCAATTGAACGTACCATCAATAAAGCCAGTGGATGTTGTTATACCATACATATTTTATAAAAATCCCCAATTCCTATGGTGTCATTACTATTCGACGTATTAGGTTTATCTGAAAGATTACATATTCCAGTAAGTAACCCATGCTTCTTTCCATTTTCTTTGTGATAAAAAAACCTTGCTTTATCAACACAATGAAAGTAACCATTCTCATTTTCAATGGACAATAATTTTTGTTTGGCTACAGTTACATCTTCTGGCAATGAACTTGGATTGTCAATAATATCCCAGTAGGGCTGACATCTGCTTTTCTCGTAATTGTAATCTAATGTGAAAAAAACCGATGTCATTATCTTTCCGTCGTTTTCAGAATTACTACCTTCCATGCGGGTTAATTTACTAAACGAAACATCGCTTGGCAAGAGATAATACAATCCTTTGATACCCCGCTCCAGCACGCCCCTGTAAATGTCTTACATTTTTGTTGTCTTTATGTCGTACCATTCCTACCCCGCTTGGTTTCATAACAGATATTCTCAAACTTTCAGGTCCATATTCTTTTCCACTTGAATTTTTTGCCCATACTTTAACTAATGCCACACCCGAATTGGCTGAAGCTAGAATGTATTGGCTACCCAGTATAAACGGAACTTGACCAGAGTCATCACCAAGCTCCGAACGACTGAAAGTTAGAGCCGGATCAGTTGAACTAACTTTGCCGATTTTTATTTCACCAGTCTCCATAATACCAAGCTTAAATAAACTATGACCTGGGAAATTATCATCGACCGACTCAATCCAGACTTTGAACTTCGCATCCGTTACTTTCAATGTAACTGTAACTGACGCGCTGTATGGAGCAAAATATGTGGGATTCCCCTGTGCATCCATAATTGGAGTGGTACCATCTCTTTTCACTTTTGGAAATCGTATCTGTACGTAATATGTCAATCTGAACAAACCAACAGCGGAAGATTTAGCCGTAACTGTAGTCGAAATTGTTTCACCTTGTGTCCAATTCTGCGGTGTTGGGAAGGGTCTAATTACTTTGTCGCTATACGGTACACACGTGACACTACTATCAAATTTCCATTCTGGAGTGTGCGGCATAACTTCTTCTGATACCGGAGGTTTACCATTAAATTCACCTAACAACTTGAATGTAGCAGTCGTATTTTTGCCAACAACAATATAATCCTCGCTATAGCTTTCAATAAAGGTTGGTTGCCCATTGTCAATAACCAAGTTGGTAGCACCCTCCTTTACCCGTGCGGTCAATACGACGTTCGCTGCATTAACGTATTCACATGTTGTAAGAAAACCGAATACGACAAATAACGTTACAAAAAATCCTGATAGTTTCTGTGTGTAATTTCTTCTCATTTTTAAACTCCTTAAAAATTAAATTGGCTAATTGTTTTTACCGGACAAAACGACACTTCGGAAAATTCACGTTAAACGTAAAAATTTCTGCCGCGAATTTTCAATCGCTTCTAAACTGTAGAGCAGTATAAATCTTTTGTGAAAATATTAGACTTGTTTAATAACACCCTAAACTATTCTATCATAGTTTATAATACCACAAATTAAGGTCATTCTTAGTGAATGTCGGTTACAGCAGTGTCCCCGGTAAGGATATGCCATGCTCT
>JAIRWK010000128.1 GCA_031268995.1 Planctomycetaceae bacterium | reverse complement strand
AAAATTAAATTCAACGCGATCAATCATCAAGCCGCGAGAGTATAAAACAATTTCTCAAAAAACGCAATCCCTATTTTTCCAGATTTAAGAAAAAAATTTTTTTAGCACACAGACGACGCGGATTTTGGGAGAGATTCGTAAGATAAGATTTTATTTTCTGATCTTTCCCAAATCTGCGTTATCTGCGTGCTGATTTAAGTAACCGTTTTATATCGAAGCCGGTATGGGCGAAGCCTACCGCCTATACCGGCTTTGGTATAGTTTATGGTTTTCAGAAGTTCCCCTAATTGTAATTTGATCAAATACCAATTATACTTCCGTCTTGTGGTGTGGTCTGGTCTTGATCAGTGGTTATACCGTAGCCGGTAGGGCAATAGGCTTCGCCCTTGAGCAACCGCTTCACGTTGTTGCGTTTGCCTAACGCTCTGCGCTGTAGGTTTACCGCAGCTTCGGGAATTTCAAAACAGCTTGAGTATAATGGACGTTTTGATGTCGTGCCTGTTTTTATACTGGCTTCGGTATATTCACGCTGTTTCAAAATTATAGGAATGGAAAATATGATTTCCGTGTTGCGAAATTGTTGTTTGAGGGCAAAACGTACTGTTGGTGTTGGTTACGGTATGGTTTGTGGGTTGGTTATTTTTTTTAGTTTGGTTTTTTGGTTTTTTGATTTTGGCAAAAATTATTTTTGTGTCGGCAATTTTGTTTTTGCGGCGGGTAACGATAATTTGCTTTTGAAAGAGACATTCGAAAAAGATGTACAAGATTGGCATTCGGAACGGTCTGCTAGAATATTTGCGTCAGATAATGTGTTGCGTATTAACACGATCAAAGATAACCTGACAGAAGGTGAACCGGTAATCAGTAAAGGTTACAATCTCGTAGGTAATCAGTTGCGATTGACAATTGAGATACGCACATTGACCGCGTCCGACATCGTCATAAATTGGACAACAAAAGAAGCCCCAACACGCGACGACAACAAAAAAATTGTCCAAAAACTTAACCCCGACGGCGAATGGCATAAAATTGGTTTTTTTCTGCCGGTGAGCGATATGCTTGAAACAGTATCTATTAAATTTACAAGCACTTCAGGAATGTGGGAAATACGCTCAATCGATTTTTACGGACAACGTATAAACCCGATCTCTTTGCAAAAAGTGTCCCGATTTCGTCAAAAAAATCCCGACGGCACCGAACGTGATATGCTTCGTTACTCCATACGAAACAACGCGCCTTTTACAGTAAATTTTTACATCGCTCAACCCGATGGCGTTGATGACTTGCCCGTTAAACTTTCGCGTAATCAGACTATCGATTTCGGTGTGCCAATCAAGAACACCGACAACCTTACCGCTGTGAAATTAGCATTGCGGTCAGATGATCCAGCGGTTTTTGAATGGTTTCCCCAAACGGTGTTTCCAGTGTTTCTGTATGACCCTGAACCGGCGACAAATTGGATTACCGCGAAACTTGGACAATATACTTTTGAATTATCGCCGGACGCAAAAATTGCCCGTATCCGGCAGGACAACGAAATCGTCGCAATAATTGCCCCAATCGTTCATCACAACGGAATTATTCCCGAATTTAAACAAAAAAAAGAACCCGAAATAATAAACGCAACAAATACAATATACTCAAGCTGTTTTGAAATTCTTGAAGCTGAACACGCAAGCGTAGCATCGCGAAGCGGTTGCTCAGGGGCGAAGCCTACCGCCCATACCGGCTTCGCTATAAACGTTACAAATAATCACCGCATCGCCAACAACCCTGCCAAAAACATAATTACCGCCGCCGCAACAACTCCAAACCAAATACAATTTAATTTCATTTCAAATATTGCGGATTTGGATATTTCAATAATTAATAATGCGATTAAATTTTCAATTAAAAATAAACAAAACACGAATAAAAATACTACGGACGAAATATTGCTGGAGGGACCTGTTGTTCGTCTTTTGGGTAAATTTAAAAGTGGGTTATTGCCCGGAGTTGAGTTTCTTGGTTCCAGTGATGTAAGTTCTTCGCCAATTGATATTAAACCGCCTTACAATTATCGCGGTAAACCTAAACCGATTTGGCTTACAATGCAGATGGCAACACTTGGTACGGATAAAATTGCGGCGATGTTGAGTTGGCACGATACGCGATTGCAACCGACATTACATTCGCCCAATACAATCGATTACACTGGAGATCACCGAATGTCATTGATCGGCAAAACGATTGAGGCGGAGTTGCGAATATTTCCGGCAATGGATTTGAAAACAAATGAATCGGCTGCGATTCGTAGTTTGCGAACTTACGTAAACGAACGCGGTTTGCCCGACCCGCCCGCTGCCCCGCGTTCCTCGACAGAACAACTCAAACTTTGCCTTGAAGGAATCCGAAACGCAATACAAGCTCCAGACGGTATCGCTTGGGGTTACGCAACCGATCCGGCATGGCAACGCCGCCCGTATGCTGATATGTTGTCAACAATTGCGCGTTTAACCGAACGTACTCCTTTGATCAAAAAAATTGAATCCGGCGGAGCCGATATTGCAAATGACGCAATTTATTTCATGACGGAAAATGTAGAACAATGGAAAACAACACGTGAAAATTCGATCAAATCAATTTTGGCATTACGCAATCCTGACGGCTCGTATCTTTTCCGCTCGCGATTTCCCGAAGTAGAAAACGCGGCAACTTCATACGGTTTAACCGCCGTGCGAGTGCTTGAAATCATGGAATATATTCGCTTAACCGGAAATGAACAATTATTCGAGTCCGTAAAGGAATCGCTTGAATTTTTAGCTAAATGCGAAGTTCCACGCGGCGGTTTTTATCAAGATGCGCCGTTGCACACGCCTGATCTTTTGACCGCAGCGACGTTGACGTGGTTGTTTGTTTGGGCTTATGAGTATTCAGGCGAACAACGTTATCTTGAGTTGGCGAATCGGTTTGCGGTTTGCGGTTTGCCGTTTGTTTATCAATGGTCAAATCGCGGAACGATGCTTTATGTTGCGGTTCCAAAGTTGGGCGGTAATTCGCGAAATACGCCGCTTTGGTTCGGTGCTTCGCAACCTCGAATAGGAATAATTTACGCATACGCTTTGACACAACTGGCAAACTACGACAAATCTATTGACTGGTCAAAAATCGCAACAGGAATTTTGCACGCATCAGAAAAAATGCAATTCACAAACGGTAACAATATCGGTTGCCTGCCGGATATGTTTACAATCGAATCACAAGACGGAAATCCTCAAGGAATCAATCCGGTAGCAATTGCAATTTTAAGGTTGACGATTGAGCAGAAGCCGGCGACGCTTTTTGTTTTGGTTGATCGCGGCAATCGTTACGTTTCGCCTTTTCCTCTTAAAGTTGTAAGACGCGGTATCGAAGCAACAAACGTGCCGCCAGATCAAGCATTTCAAATTCTATGCAACGGAGGAAAAATAGTAAACGCACGAGGAAATGGTATCGTTATGATAGACTGATATACCGTAGCCGGTAGGCTTCGCCCCTGAACAACCGCTTCACGTTGTTGCGCTTGCCTAACGCTCTGCGTTGCAGGTTTACCGCAGCTTCAGGAATTTTAAAACAGCTTCGGCATACCGACCGCAATGTACTTTAAAAAACCAGCACGCAGATGACGCATCCGCGACTATCTTTATACCGTAGCCGGTAGGGCGATAGGCTTCGCCCTTGAACAACCGCTTCATGTTGTTGCGCTTGCGTGTTCAGCTCCATAAATTTTAAAGTAGCTTCAGTATATCAATCTGCGTTATCTGCGTGCCTAATTCATACACGGTTTATTTTACCGCCTTCAAACCGTCATCAAGCGCACCAATAATATCGTCAACATGCTCAAGACCAATCGATAAACGAATCAAACCAGCACCAAGCCCAGACGATTTTTGAGCTTCTTCACTCAATTGTGAGTGTGTTGTGCTTGCCGGATGAATGATAAGACTCTTTGCATCTCCCACATTCGCAAGCAAGCTGAACAACTCAATATTGTCAACAAATTTTATCGCTGCATCACTGCCCGCTTTCAAACCAAACACGACCATTCCGCCCGATCCATTGGGCAGATACTTCTTCGCAAGAGTATTCGAGCTGTCCCCCGCCAATGTCGGATACCGAACCCACGCGACCTTCGGGTGCTTCTTCAAATACTCCGCAACCTTGAGCGCGTTCTCACTATGCCGTGCCGCCCGAAGCGGCAACGATTCAACACCTTGCAAGAATATCCAAGCCGCATCCGGCGCAAGCGTCGGTCCTTGATTACGCAACCCAACCGTCCGAAGCCGCAATATAAACGCCAACGGCGATAACGGTCCCAAATCATGCGCAAACCTCAAACCATGATAACCACGATCAGGTTCATTGTACAACTCAAATTTCGGATCCTTCCAATCAAACTTGCCGTCATCAATCACAACCCCGCCAATACCAGTTCCATGTCCGCCAATCCACTTTGACAACGAATGAATTACAATGTTCGCACCATACTCGATAGGACGTAACAATGTCGGCGGCGTGAATGTTGAATCAACAATCAACGGCAAATGATGTTTTTTTGCAATCGCCGCGTAACCTTCAATATCAGCGACATCCAAAACCGGATTGCCGATAGTCTCAATAAAAATAGCTTTAGTTTTTTTATTGATTGCCTCTTCAACGGCGTTGAAGTCGTTGACGGGCGTGAAGCGTGCGGTGATTCCTTGTTGCGGAAGGATTGCGTCAAATTGCGTGAATGTGCCGCCGTAAAGATTCGACGCGGTAACAAATTCATCACCTTGTTTGAGAATATTAGTAATTGTGAAATAAACTGCCGCCGTTCCGCTTGAGAGCGTAAGTCCTGCCGCTCCCTTATCCAAAGCAGCCAAACGCTTCTCAAGAACATCATTCGTAGGATTCATCAACCGTGAATAGATGTTGCCGAGTTCTTTGAGGGCAAATAGGTTTGCCCCGTGTTCGGAATTTTTGAAATTGTACGCGGTAGTACGATAAACTGGCACCGCACGAGCTAATGTCGTCGGCTCAATCTCTTGACCTGCATGAATTGCCAAAGTCTCGATACGATAATCTTTCTTTGCCATAGCAAAAGTTCTCCGTTGTTATACCGAAGCCGGTACGGGCGTTAGGTTTCGCCCCCCGAACAACCGCTTAACGTTGTTACGTTTGCGTGTTCAGTTCTATGAATTTTAAAGTGGCTTTAGTATATTTGTTCCTGTAATTGAAAAGCCTAACACTTCGCGACGTTGCGTTTGCCGTGTTCAGCTTACGTATAATAGTCTAAAGTTTGACTTCCGATCAATCAACCCACCAGAAAATTTTGTACGGCAAAAAATACACCAAAACCGATACAGGCGGTAGGCTTCGCCATCAATCAATCACCCCAAGTTGTTACGCTTGTACGTTCAACTTTGGGAAATTTGAAACGGCTTGAGTATAATTTGCCCAAAACAATCATCAAATTGACCCGTCAAACCTAGATTAGCATTTTTTGTGCCAAGTTGAAAAAATCTAAAATTCCGTCAAATAACACGGGCAAAATAAAATATCCGTTAAATTTCACGGAAACTTTTCACAAAAAATATACCGACACCAGTATAGGCAATAGCCTTCACTTTTGGACAACCGCTTCACATTGTTACGCTTGCGTAGCCAACTTCGGGAATTTTAAAGTAGCTTGAGTATAAAATAACTTAAACGCCGTGATATTTGACGGCAGACAATACTTTGCGACTCACTATTTATTGACAACAATATATGATTTAGACATAATTGCAGATTCAATAGCAGTTTACATCGGCGGTCTGTATGGTTCTTCCAAAGGATAATTCGGAACGGGGTAAATTGGTTGTGATATTGGTGCGGGGATTGAGGTTGAGATTGGGACTGGTGTTTGTGTTTGGGTGTGCTGGTTAAAGTTTCCGGTATTGTTGATTATTCCGTTTTCGTGTGCGGTGTATCGCAATTCCTCCGCCCTAGATAATAATTCATGATTTGGAACAATACGTTCAGGTTCCAAATCAAATTCATAAAACTTTTGATCTGTCAATTTCCCCGGTAGCAAAACCTCTGACACGAAATCTATTCCGGGCAACTCATACCAAGGCGCTGAAACAGGTTTAATGACTGTTTTGGTGGCGTATCCGTCTTTAACAACTCTGAATTCTCTGTTACCGTAGAAGTCAAAATTAGCCGAAAACGGAGTGCGCCCAATCTCTTTTCCGTCAAGGTAAACGGTAGCACCGGGCGGATTTGATCTCACAGTCATTCGCCGCCGCACGCATCCACTTGAGCTAACAAAAAGAGATAGAACAAAAAACACAAAAATAATTATCTTCAGTCTCATCCACATAATTTATTACCCTTATACCGTAGCCGGTAGGGCGATAGTTGAACAACCGCTTCACGTTGTTGCGTTTGCCTAACGCTCTGCGTTACAGGTTTACCGTAGCTTCAGGAATTTTAAAACAGCTTCAGTACAATTATACCGAAGCCAATATAAACGATAGGCTTCACCCTTAAACAACAACTTCATTCAATTATATTTGCTCATCCAGCTTCGAGAATTTAAATACCGCCAGAGGCAATCCATTAGCCAAAACATCGTTGCCGCCCGTCCCCAATGTCCCCATCATCCCTTGTGTCCCTATTAACCACACCCCGAAACGAATCCTACAAAAAAAAACAAAATATATCAAGATCAATTTTTGAGAAAAACATAACCTGATCACAAACATTATACTCAGGCTATTTTAAAATTCCTGAAGCTGGACACGCAAACGCAACAACGTGAAGCGGTTGTTCAAGGGCGAAGCCTATACGGTATACGATCTCACTTCCATTTATTACCGGAAAA
>JAIRWK010000370.1 GCA_031268995.1 Planctomycetaceae bacterium | reverse complement strand
TCGCCCACAAACTCAATCATTTTGCCCTCAAAGCAAAAATCTACCTAGCCGCGTCAAAAGCCGCTTGGAACGAAATGTGCAAAATTAAACACAAGGTTGATGCGTAACATGAGTTATTAACTGAAAAGCAAGAGGAATTTCATAGTAGCTACGGTATATCATCAACTGTCTCGGTAACAGCGTTGGGGAACATCTCAACTAACATCTCATAGTTTTTGTTGGCTAGATATTGAGTGCGCATTCCAAGTTTGTCCATAATATTCTTTATTTTCTTTATTCAAAATTATTTATGAATGGTTACGCTTATTCGGCTTCTAGGTCTTTCCAGACTAGTGGTCGTCTTTGTCTTGCCTCTATTCTTAAAGCAACTTCACCGTTTCTAAAAATTCTTACCGTGCCGCTCGACTGACTAACCGCAATAGCAACAGCAGAAGTTATTTTCGTTATCGCCGCCGCCGCCCAATGCCTTGTGCCAAGTCCGGGAGATAACGAAATTGTTGCATTTCTCTCGCCTTGCAACATCCTACAACACGAATGCACCGTCCCGTCCGCACTCACAAGAATTGCGCCGTCAAGTTGCGCAACCTCCTTGATTCCCTCGCGCACCTTGACATCGAAAATATTTCTGTCTTTGCGATGATAACCCTTCACCGGATCAAAACCAACCGAATGACTCATCGTATAAACCTTCTTCGTATCACCCACAACAAACAAACAACCTATCGGTTTGCCCTCACGCCCCTCCCAACCAATATCCACCGCCAAATCAACCACCGTCTTCAACGTATTCAACGGTACACTGGTTTCCAGTTGCCGCAAATCACGACCGGATAACCGCTCAAGATGTTCACCAAGATTCACTACACTTATCGAATCAAATGTAGATGGATCAAATGTACTATACAACACCAACACACGACTCCCACGCGGAACCAAATCATCCGCAACCGCCTCCAATATCGCATGAGATATGCGATCATTCACCGCCGAACCAGAACTAAAATGCAAATGTATCACACTAAAACCATTTTCACTGGCATCTTTAAGAATGTCAGACTTCATCGAAGCAACCGTTATCCTGTCATCCTCAAAAAGTTTACGCAACCGCACCCAATCTATTTGATACTCCGGAAAAATTATTACTGCCTGCGCCTCCACCTCAACCTTAAGTTGACGTATCTTACCAACAATACTTCGGAATTGCTCCGTAAATTTCATTGACTCCGCTGGTTTTGATGACTCCTGATTAACCGGCTCTGGCATGATAAAATTAAAAACCTTTTATTTAGTTGAATATTCTTATTCTCAATGTATACAGTAGCCGGTAAGGCGACAGGCTTCGCCCCCGAACAACCGCTTCACGTTGTTGCGCTTGCGTGTCCAGCTTTGGGAATTTAAAACAGCTTGAGTATAATACACTCAAACCACTGTAAAATTCCAGCACCTGAACACGGAAGCACAACACAACGTAAAGCGGTTGTTCAATGGGGAATCCTACCGCCTTACCGGCTACGGTATAATTTATTATGGATTGAACTCAAATTCAATTCCGCTTAAACGCTCTACCAAACTTTGCATTAGCTTATTTTCTGCCGTTTCGTCTTGGGCAACATACGTAACAGAAAATCGTAAAAACGCACCAGCATTGTCCCAAGGAACCGTGCAAATTGAATGTTCATGTATTAAATATTGGCTGACATCTTCAGCAGACTCGAACTTTTGCCCGCCAACCACACCAGCTGGCGATTTAACGTACAAAAAATACGTACCACCTGGCACCGTACACTCAAAACCAAGACCACACAACGTATCAACCAACTTTTGCAAACGCCGATAATATTTCCGACTTGTCTGCGCGGGAATTTCAGGATTGTCAAGTGCAACGATTGCAGCTTTCTGAATTGCGAGAAATTGACCGCTGTCGCTGTTGTCCTTAATATCCGCAAACGCACGAACAATTAACGGGTTGCCGCAAATCCACGCAATACGCCAGCCAATCATATTCCAACCCTTCGACAACGAATGAATCTCAACACCGACTTCCTTCGCGCCGTCAACTTGCAAAAAACTCAACGGCTTGCCGCCATGAGTAAGCATAATATGCGCCGCGTCTTGAACCACAACAAATTTATGTTTATTCGCAAGCTCTATTACCTTTTCATACAACTCCACCGTCGCAACTTGCCCCGTCGGACTGTTCGGATAATTCAAAATCAACAGCTTCGTTTTTTGAAATATCGCCTCCGGCACTGATTCAAAATCGGGATAAAAACCATTCTCCGCCTTGAGTGGCAAATTATAAACCGTACCACCGCAATATTTTGTGTGAGTTCCCGCAACCGGATAGCCGGGTACCGTCATGATCGTTACATCGCCGGAATTGATAAAAGCATACGGCAACATCGCAAGCGCAGGCTTCGAACCGATACAATGATTGATCTCCGTTGCGGCATCCAACTTGACATCGAATTGGCGCAACATAAATCGCGAAACCGCACCCTTAAACTCAATACAACCATTGTCCGCATAACCGCGATTTTCTTGTTTGTGAATTTCTTCCGACATCACCGCCCGAACTTCCGAGTCAGCAACCACATCGTTTTCACCTATGCCAAAATCAAGCAATACACGATCCGGAAAATCCGCTATCGCTTTACGTTTTGCACGCTTAATTTTCTCAAATTTGTAGATTTCATCCGACTTGCCGTAGAAAACTCCCCCAATACGCTCGGCAAATAAAGATTGGAAATAGCTATCCATTAGGTTTAATTTTTTAAATAAATTTTGTCATACCGAAACGAGTACGGGCGACAAGGTTTCGGTATATTTTGTAACAAAAAATCACTCACTCTCCTTGTCCGAGTCAGTTCAACCCAAACATTAGACCGCTCGCACTCTCAATTCAGTAGCCGCTAAAATTCAAAACACGAACAGCACATGCCGAAACTCGCCGCCCATATCAGCTTCGATGTTTTCGATACTGCTCACTCTAAAATTTCGGCAAACTTCGCCTGCCTACCAAATTTGAGAGCAGGCACTTGCGCCAAAATTCGTAGAACGAACAGTATATATTATAACCACACACAACAATCACGGTGCATAAACACGTTCCGAATCAACATTCGGTACTTCTGGAATTTGGTCAATATAGATTTTTCCCAAAAGAACTTTTGTTGTTCCGGTTTTGATGTAACGAATCACAGTGCTTGCGCCGTGTTTATCAAGCACATCCACCGAGTCGACACTTTCGTTGTCGAGTCTCGTTATAACATCGCCTTTGGTAAGTCCGATTGCATTCAACGGCGAACTGGCAACGGGATCAGATGTCAAACGTGCAGCTTTGAAAGTGTAACCGGGTATTTGCATATTTTGTATTAAGAAAGTTGCACCGAGTCGCGACGAGTAGTAATCATTGGCTGTTGACTGCGAAGCATTCGAAGGCAAAATAACCGGTACTTGCCTCTCCACAATAACCTTCTTCTCGACAACAACCGGTCTCTCAACTATCATTGGCGAAAGCGGTTGTGTAACCACAACGGGTTGCGGCGGAACTACTACAACCGGACGGCGCGGATAATAATCATAAGGCGAATAACCATTCGCTGCGGCAACTATTGAGCCGACTGCGCCAAGCACGTGAACCGTTCGATCAAAATCGTTGTGGTGATGCCCGTGTCCGTATCCGTGACCATAATAAGGCGGATGATGTTGGAAACCGCCGCCGTGATGACCACCAACACGAATACTTATCTGCGCCAAAGCAGTACTATTGAAAAGGAGAAAAGCTCCCATCAATACCGCCAAACAACCGACAATATGCAATTTGTTTTTCATAATTGTTTCTCCTTAATTTTAATTTTGGGTAACGAAGCCAATACGAGCGATAAGTTTCGCCCTTGAACGACCGTATCGCAACATTGCGATTGTGTGTTCGGCTTCAGGAATTAAAGTCGCTTGAACATATTACACTGCCGCAATTATCGTAATTCAAAACACACAAAGCCTGTTATAAAACACACAAAACCTGTTATACAGTAGCCGGTAAGGCGATAGGCTCCGCCCCTGAACAACCGCTTCACGTTGTTGCGTTTGCCTAACGCTCTGCGTTGTAGGTTTACCGCAGCTTCAGGAATTTTAAAACAGCTTGAGTACATAAACGGGCTACGACTGTGGACGAATTTTTGGATGTGAGCAGTATAATTTATTGAAAAGTTTGCGCGAGTTGCCAAAATTTTCGAATTGGAGCGACTTAAAACTAATACCGACTATTATTGCACATCTTGAAACTAAAAACAAGTAGCCCCCGAAAAAACAACCCGATTATTTCGCAGCTGGCATTGTCAGTGAGCTTCGTTTTTGAATAACCGCTTCACGTCATTTTGCTTGGGCAAGCAGACAGCGGTTACTGAAATTGACATTGTGAACGATCTAAAATATTCGCGGTTTAAAATCTTTCGGCACTTCGATTTTAATCGTGTCGCCGCTTTGGGTGATAACGAATAAACCTGCGTTGAGGGTTTCTTTTTTAACATTGTCGGGAAAAATTGCTCCTGCGATTGCGCCGATAATATTTTTTTGTTTATCGCCTCTTTTTTGACGTTCAAGACTGTAAAGTTGAATACGTTGCAGGTGATTTTCAACATCTTTTGTTACAGGTTTCGCCTTCACTTCAACAGCGGCGATCGTTTCGTGATTTTCAAGCACAAGATCGATTTGAAGTATGATTTCGTTAGCTTTGAGGTCTTTCATTTTAACGCCGCCGGAAGCATAAGTGTCAAAATCATAACCAAGCTCATTAAATCGCTTGGCAATACCCGGAGCCACCAAATGTTCGGCAAGCTCACCAAAACGATTTTGCAACTCACCCGCTTGTCTGCTAATCTTTTTGACAAATTTTCCCGTTTCCCTTGATTGTTCGATATATTCTTGAACGGATTTTTCTGTTTCCTTCGACAGCTTCATGTATTCTCGGACAATTTTTTTCATCTCTTTCAACTGCTCGTCATGTTCGGCAATCGATTGTTCTGTTCTTTGGGCGATTCTATCGACAACCATATTTGTTTCTCGGATTGTCGCCATAATTTGTTCGTAAGTTGTTCCGATTGGGGTATTGGGTAATTGGTTTAGTGACATAAAAAGTTCCTTTTTTGTAAATACGTTAAGGTTTGAAATATTTGTAGTTTACAATCTTTGTGCGATTCGATTTTAAGCGTGTGATACCGTAGCCGGTAAGGCGATAGACTTCGCCCCTGAACAACCGCTTCACGTTGTTGCGCTTGCCTAACGCTCTGCGTTGTAGGTTTACCGCAGCTTCAGGAATTTTTAAAACAGCTTGAGTATATTGCTTTGGGCAATTGTTTTTTTATTTGCCGATAGTTGCGCTTTTTGAGTTATTATGTTCGCGGGTACGGTTTGAGGATTCATCAATGATTACGGAATAGAGTTCGGGTTCGTTTGTATTTTTTGTCGGCAAAATCCATTGCTTTTCGCTGTAGCACAACCTGTAAACATATCCCGCAGCGAGTGCTAAAATAATACCAACAGATGCCGTTTGCAAAAATAGCAGACCTGAAGCGGGTTGATAAAATAGTATCATTGGCAAAAACACAGCCAACCCTAAAATTGAACCAACATATCTTGTCTTGGGAAAATAGACCAAAATTAAACCGGCTAACAATGCAATTGAACTCGAAATTAAAGCAATAACCGGTCTGTCCGCCAAAACGAGTGATGTCAATTCCGGCGACGAAATTGAGCTGAACAAAAATTGCGATGTGTTCTCGGATATTAAAACTTCATCAACACTATCTTCTGTTATGCCAATATCGGACATTGTGAAAGCCGGTTTTTGCCGTGTTAGCAAGCCGTTGTAATTGTATTTATGTTCTGGAACCCATCCGGTCGGTGAAAAAAGGACAAACTTATTTGGTGATAGCATCAGTTGCCAATATTCACGCCGGATAAGTACGTTATCGTTGAATTGCGGCAGGGCAAACTGGGCGTGTTGAATTTTGTTACGAAAAATACCGGACAATTGATACCAAAGTTCAATCGTATTCAGTTGTCCTTTTTCCGATTCTTGCAATGGAATAGTTATCAGCGAACCGTTTAATTCGACAGGAATTTTTATACCATTTTTTTTGATGGTGATTTTTGTTTGTGTGGTTTTGTTTGGGACAAGGATTGTTATTGTGTCACGGCTGCTGTTGACCTGATAAACTGCGTGATCAACGCGAACTGAATCCGACAACCACGTTTGAATCCAAGCACGCTCAACTATTGTTATGCCGAATATGTCGCGGTCACTTGCCGAAATTAGCAACAACAAACGATTGGGGTCAATATTTTCTGGAACAATGTCTTCTGAAATTTGCGATTTTGGGTTGTAGAATGTTGATTCAAAAACTGCGGTTCGGCGCAATTGTGAAGAAACTTGGGGTTGAGTTGTGGGTATTTCGGAGGTTTTGGCGGAATTTATTCCTAAAAATTTTTCGTGATTATTTTCATTAAAATTATTTTGTTTTATGTCATTTTGTTGAACGGCAACCGGCGAAATTGTACCGGAATTTTTCCATTGTGATTTTGATTCTTCTCGCAATTCGGCATTGACTCCGGCGGGTGTTATCAAATGTACTTTGTGTGAATTTATTGTAACGTTTAATGGTTTGACGGAAGGAATCAATACCGATTCGGACAAATCTTCGGCAACGTTTACCGGCGGAATGCTGTATTTGATCCCAAGATCAAATTTTCCGATCATCGCTTCCGGCAGCATGATAAATTTTTTGACGTAATCGTTTTGATTTTGTTCGATATTATTTTCTGTTGCCGCGTCCCGCAATCGCAGAAAGGTGTTGCCGATGAATACTTGGATGCCGCCGTATTCGCCGGTGCCGTGCGTGTCAAGCACTCGCGGAATTGCTAAATTTATTCTGTCAACAGGTTCGTATAAAACTTCGTAGGAAATTGTTTCGGTGATTTGTTCTTTTTGCTCTAGCAATCTTACGTCGGTATGAATATCTGTTTCGAGTTGTTGTTTATGAAATTCAATTTCTGTAACAAAAATTGGGCTAGGCGAATCGGATTGGTAAATCAACGGTTCGCGTTGTCTTGCCGGCAACTCAATATTTGTGCGTGAAGTTCGTCTATTAATGCGGGTCAAACCGGTAGTGCGCGGCATTTTCGCATCCTCAACATCAATCACCGGTGTTAGATCAACATTATCACTCGGAACAATTGCTGCTATCGACGGCTCAACCCAACTTGCCTGTGGTTGTGGGAAACGCAATGATAATATTTTGCGTTCGGGTTGAGATTTATTTGTCATCGGCAATTCGTCAGGTACAAATTTTCTGTTCAATTTAAGCTCGATTTCAAAATCATCTTCTGGAACATTCGCAAGCGGAATATTTAGGACACCGTCTGCGGTGTGTTCGATTCCGGCGATGTTTATTGTGTTTACCGGAGTTATTTCGCCGCTCCATTGCCAGTCGAAAAGTTGTATGTTCAAGGAGTGAATTTGTGCCCATGACGCTGTGCAAGCGAGCCTCATGGTCATTGACAATACTCCTTTTTCGACTCTGACTTGGTACTCCGGTTTAATATTTGTTCGGACTTGCGGTGTAATAATTTGTCCGCGTAAGAGAAATGGTTGTAGTGAGAAGCGAAATTGTGCGGCTATGCCGTCTCGTGTTGTTGCAGGCGCAAGATCAACGCGGTTTATTCCGCGAACAGACCGCCAATTAGGACGCATTCCGTCGGGGATTGCAATTGACAATGTGCCGTATTGACGTTGCGCACCCAACACATCGAACCCTTCAATATCATTCCAATCACTCGCAACTGCCGACGAAGGAACCGTCTGCCAACGCCGCGCAGCTATCAAACGGATGTTGACGGGGCCCAATGTTTTTTGCGGCAATTGGATTTCGGCGATTGCTGTTTGGTCGGTTTTGGGCTGATCGTTAGTTTCGTTATTTGTTCTATTTTTTTGTTTATTTATGGTGTTTCGTTCTTCGGCGGACAGGAGTCTGACGGAATAGCCGCTGTTTTCTGCGAATTTTTCGGAGCTTTCGATATCTAGTGTTGTATCTTTGGGCAAGCGGATTTGAAATTTATCGAATGTATTTTGCAAACTTCTTACGGGCAATGTTGCGTCGTAGGAGATGAATTGCGGGTCAAGTTGTACGCGGATATCAGCGTCTTTGATTTCGAGGATTGGTCGTGGTTCGATTGCTTCGATATTTTTTTTGCGCCAAGTAATATCGAAATCAGGTCTAAGACCGAGTATTGTAAATTGTGTGGATTTTCCGTTATCGATTTGTGAGAAGTCGAGCAATGGTGCTTGTGTGGCGGCGGTGATATTTGGTGATGGGATTGTGAGTATGAATTGCGAGCTGATTGCGTGTGGAAATGAAACGGCGAGTTTACTGCTGCCGTCTGCAAGTTTGCTAATCGGAAACCACAAGTTAAGCGTAATTTCGTGATGTTCGCCAATGACATTTATTGTTGGCAATGGAATTGTTGCAACAGGAGTAGCGGGATAAATTACAGAGAGGGAACGAGTTGGAGGAATTACGGTTTCGTTGATTATTTTGGTGGAAATATTTTGGCTATTGACGGCGGTGGGTTCTTGGGGTGTATTTTCGTTGGGGACTGGTTTTGTCGTTGGGGCAATTGGGCTAATGATTGCAACAAATTGACCGTCTGTTGGATCAACTGATATTGAGAAATTTGATTTTCCTGAATATTTGTACGATAATTTTGATTCTTGTTTATTATCGTTTTTATTTGTTGCGGGTGGGAGTACGCCTTCTTTTAAGCCGAGTGGTATTTTTATGGTTTTGTCGGTATTTGTTGAGATGTTGAGTTGGATAGTTGTTTCGACTTTTGAGTTGACGAGTGTTCCTTTTGCGATGATGTTATTGATGGAGAAATTTGGTGTTGATGTATTTTCGTTGCGCATAAGAAATTTGGCAAAATCTTCAAGCACATCAATAGACCAACCACCCGGCAAAACAACGGAGTGACCGCTATTGGGGTTGAAGAGTACGATAGCGTCGTGTTTTTCGCGTTCGGTTATTGTTCGTTTATTTGGTTCTTTGGCGGGGATTGGAATATTTTCTGGTGGGTAGTTTTGGATTGGGTTTGTGTTACCGTTTGGCTGCGATGTCGGCGAGGATAGAGCGGTAGAATTAGGCAATTTCGGCAAGGACAAGTTCGGTTGAATTGTTGGTTTAGCGGCAGGTGGCGAATAAGGCGGCGAATTGGGATAAGGCATTTGCGCAACAATAAATTGACCGCAAAAACTCAAAAGAATAACCAACTCTAAAAAAATCGGACAAATTCGAATAACAATCAATTTTTTCATAATATACCCAAGCTACTTTAAAATTCCCAAAACGAAACACACAATTCCAACAACTACAGCATAACAGACACAAAGATTTTGGCGAGTTTACCACGAACATATTGACATTCAAGTAGGGGACAGACGTAAACTATAACCGTTCACGCAAATTATATACTCAAGCTGTTTTAAATTCCTGAAGCTGGACACGTAAGCGCAACAACGTAAAGCGGTTGTTCAAGGGTGAAGCCTATCACCTTACCGGCTACGGTATACTCACCACAAAAAACACAAAAAATACAAAATGGAATTTTTTATACCTTAGCTGGTGTGGGTGGTAGGTTTTATACTGAAGCCACTTTAAAATTCCTGAAGCTGAATACGCAAGCGCAACAACGTGAAGCGATTGTTCAAGGGCGAAGCCTATCGCCTTACCGGCTACGGTATATCTTTGAACGATATGATTTGCTGTTCGCTTGACGTGAAAGTATTACGAGAGTAGAATGCTTTTACTGTTAATGGGATTGAGGGACAAAAACAACACTAGGAACAAAGGGGACACAAGGGACACTGAGATGCAAGATATTTCTTGATGAACACTCGACGTTATACACAAGCTGTTTTAAAATTCCTGAAGCTGGACACGCAAGCGCAACAACGTGAAGCGGTTGTTCAAGGGCGAAGCCTATCGCCCTACCGGCTACGGTACAAAAAATAAAATTTAAAAATAAAATACAAACACTAGAATTAAGGAAACAAAAATAACATGAAATTTTCGACTTTAGCAGTTCATGCGGGACAAAGACCGGATGTTCTTACTGGTGCGGTTTGTGTGCCGGTTACGCTTACATCTACTTTTGCAATGGATGGGATTGGTAAATTGCGTGGTGAATTTGAATACGCCCGCAGCGATAACCCAAGCCGACACGCACTTGAAACATCAATCGCCGCAATCGAATACGGTAAACACGCATTGGCTTTCGCGTCCGGACAAGCAGCATCAACCGCCGTTTTGGATTTGTTGCAACCCGACGACGAAATTGTTGCTACACCAAATATTTACGGCGGCACATATCGGCTTTTTCACAAAGTTTACAACAAATACAACATCAAAATTAACGTCGCCAAAGATACCACTCCAGACGCGATCAAAAAAGCTCTCACCGAAAAAACCGTTTTGGTTTGGGGAGAATCGCCGTCGAATCCGTTATTGGATTTACTTGATATTGCCAAGACGGCAGAGCATGTTCATAATTTTCGTAACAAAAATGGTGTCGCGCCATTGCTGGTAATCGACAACACATTTCCAAGTCCGGCATTTCAGAATCCGCTTTTACTTGGTGCTGATATTGTTACTCATAGTTGCACGAAATATATTGGCGGTCATAGTGATGTGATTGCCGGTGCGGTTGTGGTCAATGATGATGCGATTTATGAGAAGTTGAAATTTTATCAAAACGCTGCGGGAGCTGTGCCGGAACCGTTTAGTTGTTTTTTGCTCCAACGCGGGATTCGTACATTGCCGTTGAGGATGAAAAAGCATGAGGAAAATGCGTATCGGGTTGCGGAATTTTTGCGTGGCAATTCGGCGGTGGAAGCGGCGTTTTTTCCGGGCTTTACGGATTTTCCGCGACACGATCTCGTCAAGAAACAAATGAGCGGATTGCCGGGTATGATTTCGTTCAAAATTCACGGCGGTATTGATGACGTGAAAAAATTCTTTGCCGGACTCAAATTGATTATTTTAGCGGAGAGTCTTGGGGGACCTGAAACGTTAATTTGCCATCCCGCAACAATGACACACGCCGCCTTGCCCGAAAACGAACGGGCAAAAATAGGAATCACCGACAACTTGATTCGTTTGTCCGTAGGAATAGAAGACGCGGACGATTTAGTTGATGATTTACGCGAAGCATTAATATACCGTAGCCGATAAGGCGATAGGCTTCGCCCTTGAACAACCGCTTCTTGCTGTTGCGCTTGCGTGTTCAGCTTTAGGAATTTTAAAGTAGCTTCAGTATACTTTGAATTTAATTGACTCGAAAACGTAAAAACCTGTAAACCAACCTTAAAAAATTTTTTGGAGAATTATTATGAAAAAATATGTTTGTCAAGTTTGTGGTTATATTTATGATCCTGAAAAAGGCGATCCTGACGGTGGAATCTCAGCCGGAACGCCGTTTGAAAGTATTCCTGACGATTGGGTTTGTCCGCTTTGCGGAGTGGGCAAAAGTCAGTTTGAAGTTGTGCAAGATTAGTTTTTGGAAAAAATAGACATAAAGGACACAAGGGATATTGAGGACAAAATGAAAACTGCTTTGCGGGCGGTTTTGTAATTTCATCTCAAAAAAACTTATCTGTGTCCCTTGTGTTATCTGTGGTTAAGATAATATCGCTTTTATGAAAACGGTTATTGCAACGATTGCCAGCATTCGTCCGAATATAGTTTGGTTTCTTGGGTTGATGATTTTTCTTGCGTATTTGAGTCCGCAATTTGGGGCGAGTAGTGTTGTTGGTTTGGCTTCTGGGGTTGGTTTTTTTATTGTCTTTTTTTGTTATGGTGTCGGCATGAGTCCGGCAATTCTTTGGAATGGATTGACAAACTGGAAATTGCACGCTGTTACACAAGTTACGACATTTTTAATTTTTCCTGTGATAGTTCTTATTGTGCGTTATTTTTTTGCGTCGTGTTTTACGGAGGAGGTGTGGCTTGGCATTTTTTACGTAGCTGTATTACCGTCAACTGTTTCGTCGTCGGTTGTGATGGTGTCGATTGCGGGCGGCAATATTTCTGCGGCTATTTTCAACGCGAGTATTTCGGGCATAGTTGGAGTTTTTGTTACGCCGATTTGGATGAGTCTTTTTATTGTTGGGGCTGTGGACACGGACAATTTTTCGGTTATAAATGTGATTCGCGATTTGGTGATTCTTATCATTCTTCCGCTTGTGTTTGGGATGTGTTGCAACAAACGTTTCGGCAATTGGTTAACAGCAAACAGAAAATATTTGCGATATTTCGACCAAAGCGTAATTTTACTTGTCGTGTATGCTTCGTTTTCAAAATCGTTTTCGAGCAATACATTTGACGGTTTTGCAATTTCGCAATTGACGTTTATTTGTGTCGGGATGGTGTTATTATTTTTCTGTGTTTACGGGACAACATTGATTTGTTGCAAGATAATGCGGTTCAATAACACCGACACGATTACCGCTCTTTTTTGCGGTTCAAAAAAATCGTTGGTGCATGGAATCACAATGTCAAAAATAATATTTGCAGGAATGACAAACATAGGAGTCCTATTGTTACCAATCATGCTTTACCACGCCTTGCAACTAATAGTTGTCAGCATAATAGCTAAACACTTTGCCGCCACGTCAAAAAAAAATATGCCTTAGCCAAATTTGTGTGCGGAGTTGGGTGTGCTCCGGCGGGATGTCTTTACAAAGTGTTGCGAGTGAGTGATAATTCGCGAGTTTGATTTCTGGTCATTTTCGTTAGGTGTAAGGGAAAAAGGGACAATGAGGACAACACCGAAAAGTCAACAACACCGTAAAAGATATCCACCACAAATTCCCTTAATCGCGGTCGATGCTCAACTATGTATACTCAAGCTACTTTAAAATTCCAGAAGCTGGACACGCAAGCGCAATAACGTGAAGCGGTTGTTCAAGGGCGAAGCCTATCGCCCTACCGGTTACGGTGTAACATTGAATAATTGTCGATCAGAGTCAGTACAAACCGTCCCCTTTGTCCCTCATATCCCTTTTATCCTCTCCCTAAACCTAAAAATCATTATCCTTAAAAACATGCAAACAACACCAAAAGGTTTTCGACTCCATTTGGGTATTTTTGGTCGTCGAAACGTAGGAAAATCATCGCTTCTGAACGCTTTGACTCACCAACCCACATCAATTGTCTCGGAGACTGCCGGAACGACGACTGATCCTGTTGAAAAACCGATGGAGTTATTGCCGATAGGTCCGGTGCTTTGGATTGACACAGCTGGCGTTGATGATGAGGGCGCGCTTGGCGAGTTGCGAATACAGAAAACCAAGACCGTACTTGATCGTACTGAGATAGGTATTATTGTTTCAACCGCCTCCGAACCAATGACACAATTTGAATCGGAATTGCTTGCGACATTCAAAGATAGGTCAATTCCGGTTATTTATGTTTTGAATAAAATTGATGTTGCGCCGCCGTTGTCTGAAACGATTAACGAGCTTAATTTGCTTAAAATTCCTTATGTATTGACTGACGCGGTTACGGGTCGCGGTATAGTTGATCTTCACAAGGCGTTGTTGCAATCGGTTCCAGATGATTTTTTGGTGCCTCCCCCGATTCTTATTGATTTGGTTCCGCCGGATTCGATGGTGGTGTTGGTTGTTCCGGTTGACAAGGAAGCACCGAAAGGGCGGTTGATTTTGCCGCAAGTTCAGACAATACGCGAAATTCTTGACGCTCATCTTTCGTGTGTTGTCGTTCAAGATACGCAACTCGCGAACGTGTTGAACCGTATTTCGCCGCCGCCGGCACTTGTTGTAACGGATTCGCAAGCGTTTGCAAAAGTTGCGGCGGATGTGCCGCAGTCAATTCCGCTTACATCGTTTTCAATTTTATTTGCACGTCAAAAATCGGATTTGGGAATCATGATCGAAGGCACAAGAGCTATCAAAAATCTCAAAACCGGTTCGCGTGTGTTGATTGCTGAATCGTGTACGCATCATCCTATTGAGGAAGATATTGGGACAATAAAAATTCCAAAATTGTTACAAAATTTCGTTGGCGGTGAGATTGAATTTAAGCATGTTCGCGGTCATGAGTTTTTGACGGACAGTTTTGATTGTGATTTGGTTATTCATTGCGGCGCGTGCATGTGGAATCGCCGTGAGATGTTGAGCAGGATTATGTATTGCCAAAACGCCAACATCCCAATCACAAACTACGGTCTCGCAATTGCTTACACTCTTGGTATTTTTGAACGCGCGATTAAGCCGATTATTGATGTGAAAAACTAATACGATATACCGTAGTTTGACCGAATCTGGTAAATAATTCGGTGTAATTTTTTATAAACATAAACCAAAGCGTGTACGATTGTGAGTAATTTTCTTGGCAATTTATTCGGCTTGACGGGAAATGACGTAACCGGCTTGTACAAAGTGATTAGCTTGTATTTTCATGATTACTGGCAGGTTATAATTTTGATAGTCTGGTCGTTTTTATTGATGTCGGGTCTGACGTTTTGGTCGGTTTCGACTCATCGTGTTCGGGTTGCGCGTTTGCTTTTGCCTTGGTCGATTTTGGTTTTGATATTTGTGCTGGGTACGCTTTGTGTTTGGGCGGCGGCGGAGCGGGCAAAACGGTTGAAGGAGGCGGAGTTGTCTGGATTGTCCAAATCTTTCGCGGTCGCAATTCAACAAATGGGTCATTCGGAAATCGATATTGACACACAACGCGACGATCCGAAATTTACCAAAATAATTAACATGATGTCGTATTGGCAGAATCGGATTGGTTCTGCGGCTTCGATTTTCACGTTTCGTCAATCGCGGGACAACAGGCTTGTGTTTGTGTTTTGTCCGGCGGCGGATTTGAACAGGGACGGCAAGATTGGCGGAACTGGTGATGCTGAAGCGGATGAGCGTGAGGCGGAAGTACCTAACGGTGAAACTTATGATGCTGAACCGCACACGATTACGGAGATACTTGATGCGTTCAACGGTAAATCCGGTTTCAATAGGACTCCTGAACGTGATGATTGGGGAGTTTGGATTACGGCGGCTGAGCCGGTTTATGATTCGAATGGTGCGGTTGAGGCGGTGTTGGGGGTTGATTTTTGGGGCGAGCAATGGAATGCGAGCATACGCGAGGCGCAATTTTGGCCTACGTGGTTTTTTGGTCTTTTTCTTGTGTTATTTTTTGGCGTGCAAACGTTTTGGTTTGTGCATCAAGCGTCGGCGAAGCGATTGACAAATTATGCGATTGATTTGGAGAAGGCGGTTACGGAGTTGGTGTTAGCGAGGCGTGAGGCGGATGTTGCAGTTCAGGCGAAGGGTCATTTTCTTGCTAACATGGGTCATGAAATACGAACGCCGATGAATGCGATTTTGGGATGTGCGGACATGTTGTCGGCGATTGCGGGAGGCGAAAAAGTAAGGTTGACAGAAGACGAAATAATTGGCATTATTCGCAAAAGCGGAAAAGACCTGTTAACGATTATTGATGATGTGCTTACTTTTTCAAAGTTGGATTCCAACAGGATAACGTTGGAAATGGTGCCGATTTCCATCAAACGGGTTGTTGTTGACATTCAGAGAACGTTTCAAACGAGAATTGACGAGAATGTTAAGGTGGACTTTTCGGTGGAGTTTGACGACAGAATTCCGCCGTTTATTTTGGGCGATCCGACGCGAATAAGGCAAATTTTGATAAATCTGGTCGGCAACGCTTTAAAGTTTACGGAAAAGGGTTACGTCAAAGTTAGTTGTCAATTTATACCGGCGCAAAAAACAATTGAGAAAAATATTCCCAAACCTGAAAACGAGAAATCGTTTTTGACCAACATCGCAACAACAATTTTCGGCTCAACCGACATGGAATACGGCGAGTTGCAAAATTCAATTTCATCGTTATTTACGATGACGGCGTTGGCGGAGGATTCATCGCAGACACTTACGGATTTACAGGCAAGATTTCCTGATGTTTCGATTCTTTGTATTGATGTTATTGACACGGGGATTGGAATGTTACCAGAGCAATTGAGCAATTTGTTCAAACCATTTAGCCAAATTGACGAAACCTCAACACGAAAATATAGCGGAACGGGATTAGGGCTTGGTATTGCTCGTGGGTTAGCTCAACTGATGCGCGGCGATATTTTGATAGAGAGCGAGTTCAACAGAGGCAGTAAATTTTCACTGCTTCTGCCTATACGGTTGCCCGACAACTCGTTAATAAATTCGCAACCCGTACAAAACGGATTGCAAACGCCGACAGGTCGAATCAGCAACAAATCGCCAATTCCCAATACTGCGTTTAGTGATTTTATTGATGCTGCAAATTCAGTGGTTTTGGACGAGTCGGCGGCGGGGCAACATTCACGTATATCGCTTCCGTTATCGGGTTATCGTGCGTTGGTTGTTGATGATGGTATTGTGAATTTGCTTGTTGCAGAGGCGAAGTTGCGGGATGCGGGGGCAAAAGTTGAAACGGCACCAAACGGACGAGTGGCAATAGAAAAAGTAATCGAAAGCGAAGAACTAGGCGAAGAATTCAATGTTATTTTGATGGATATGCAAATGCCGGTAATGGATGGATTTGAAGCAACACGCGAATTAAGACGACGAGGATTTGAAAAACCAATTCTCGCCTTGACCGCAAATTTTGGAAGCGAATCCGAAACACAAATCGCAGGTTGCGATGCCGTTTTGACTAAACCAATTGACCGCGACGAATTACTAAAAGCAATACAACAAGCATCAGATAAATACAACGAAAACCGCCACAAATGGGGAAATAATGAGAAAACATGACCGGCGTAAAAAATGAATATACTCAACCAAAAAATTGATTTTATTCGAATTCGGTCGATGTTGGCGGGCTTTGTGGTGCATATTGTTTTTTTACCGCTTTAGGTTATCTTTGTTGTGTTGAGGGGAATTTGAGGCGATGTTGGAAGATAATTGTTGCAAGCGAAATGAATTGTTCCTGTTGGTTGACGGCGTTTTGTTTGCGAATTTACGTTATGCCGTTGGTGTGGGCGGTATAATTTTTGGTACTTACTTATACTGGAGTTAATTTAAAATTCCCGAAGCTGGACACGCAATCGCAATAACGTGAAGCGGTTGTCCAAGGGCGAAGCCTAATGCCCGTATCGGCTACGGTATAAAATTAAAAAATCGGAGAACCTAATGGTATTGAGGAGGATTGACAATCAGCGTGACGCTAGAGCGTCGGGAGCAGCGGCGGGTGGTAAACAGCGGATCAATGAAATGATCCGTGTGCCGCAAGTTCGTTTGGTTTCAGCGGCGGGTGATCAACTTGGGATAGTGAACACGGCGGATGCGCTGCACAAAGCGCGGTCGGCGGGACTTGATTTAGTTGAGGTCTCGACGGACAGTAAGCCGCCGGTTTGCCGTATCATGGATTACGGCAAATTTAGATATCAACAAAAAAAGAAACAAACGAAACAACACACACACCAATCTAAAACAAAAGAAGTGTGGTTGCACCCCAAAACGGGCGATCATGACATTCTGGTAAAAGTGGCAAAAGCAAAAGGTTTTTTGCTAAATAAAGACAAAGTACAGATCACTGTAAAATTCAAAGGACGTGAACTGGCACACATGGAAGAAGGTGCAAAAGTATTGAACAAGATGGTTGAGGCTCTTGAGGAGGTGGGCAAAATCGAATCACCGCCCAAAAGAGCAAACAAACAAATTGTGTGTACGGTCTCCCCGAAATGATACCGAAACCTATTGCCTTTCGCCGGTTAAGGTATATTTTTTGTACAAGATTTGTGTGGGAAGTTTGGATGAAACGTATTTTTTTCGTGCGGCGTTTTGTCGGAAATTTTTTGAGGGCAACGGGGGTGGTAATTGTATAAATTTGCCAATCGGTTAAACTTTTGCCCTTTCGTGTTATTTGGGGGTGACTGGTTGACGTGAAAGTTTGGAGTACGGGGCGTGGCGCAGCCTGGCTAGCGCGCCTGCTTTGGGAGCAGGAAGTCGGAGGTTCAAATCCTCTCGCCCCGATTTTGTTCTCAATTTCGGCACAACGCCGAATCGTGAGACATTACATTTAACTAATTTTAACAACAAGTAACTAATTTTAACAACAACAAAAACAAATTTAAGAGAGATTAAAATGCAAAAAAACATTCATCCAAAATATGTTGAAACGCAAGTTACATGCGGTTGCGGTAATAAATTCCAGACCCGCGCGACAAAACCGGAACTCAAGGTAGATATTTGTAACGTCTGCCATCCATTTTATACGGGTAAATTGAAGTATGTTGACACTGCTGGACGTATTGAGAAGTTCAAATCAAAATTCAGCAACATCTCATACAGACCTAAAAAGAAAAAAGAAGAAGAATAAAATCTGACCAAACAGGCTTGGGCGTAAGACTTTGCCCAGTATAATTCCATTTATGCCGTAGTTGGCGTGTACGATAGATTTCGTCCATGCTAGCTACGGTGTAGTTTTAATTCTTAGGAAATTTAGGAGGTAAAAATGAACAGGAAAATAACTAGACGAACAGTGCTTAAGACGGCTGTTATTTGTGTTTTGGTAGCGGGACCATTTGTTATTAGATATT
>JAIRWK010000286.1 GCA_031268995.1 Planctomycetaceae bacterium | reverse complement strand
ACTGAATAGTTACAAATTTTCATTGTTTTTTTCTACTCTGGGACTTCGCCCGCGACACCCGCACGCCTACGAACCATTGCCCGCCCCAACCGAAGCACCGGTGTTGACCGCAATCGTCGGACAACACCACGACATCACGCTTTACGCCTCCACCCCCCAACACGGAAGACCAACACAACTTCTCACCAATGGGAAATTTGCCGGTTTTATACCGCAGCCGGTAGGCTTCGCCCTTGAACAACCTTCACGTTGTTACGTTTGCCCAACGCTTTGCGTTGCAGGTTTACCGCAGCTTCAAGAATTTTAAAACAGCTTCAGTATGTTTTTTGTGACCTAATTATTTTTTCGAATTTCGCGTGAATTTTTGCGATTACTGTTTTCAATGTTGATGTATCGCCATCCCGATGTAAACTGATGTTAAAAAGGTGAATATGTATGCTTGAAGGAACGCGACAAATAAATCAAGAAAACTGACACAAACAACAGTTGCCACTACTACAAAAGTTATTGGCACCCACGCGCAAATTGCCCAAGCCGACATTGGGATAAACGTCAGGAAAACCGCGACCATCAAATGTCCGCCAAACATGTTAGCCATAAGACGAATGCAAAGTGAACAGTGCTTGATCAAAAAACTAAATATCTCCAACACAAACATAAACGGAGCAAGCACAACCCCAATCGTACCCTCCAACGGCGGAATCATACCAAGCCAAAATCCCACAAAACCATGATGAACGATCCCCGTAATCGTAACAATTACAAGCGTACAAATTGAAAGAACTCCGGTAACCATAATTGAACCAGTCGGCGATCCTGCCCAAGGTAACATGCCGGCTAAATTGCAGAACAGGACAAAGAAAAATAACGTCCAAAGATACGGTATGTATGCTGCGGCGTTTTTCTTGCCAATAGAAGGAACAATTACATCGTCCCGCATGTAAAGCAAAAAGACTTCCATCATATTCCAGAAACGTCCCTTGACCGGTTTACCGCCGCGAACCTTTATAGCAAGCGGTAAAAATATCGCCGCCATAACTATCGCAACCGCAAACTCTATCAGTACAAACTTCGTTATACCAATATCGACAAGAAACTGCGGAATGTGAACATGGTAAAACGGAAGATGAAAAGAATCCGTGTCCTTAACATGCCCCGCAACAATGTCCTCAATATTTATACTCATCCTACTAAACTAAAAGTCAAAACCAACACAACCACCAAACCCAAAACCGCACAACCTAACACAGCCTCCAAGAGTATATCAAAATAGTTCAATCATGGAAGCGGGGGCGGAAATATACCGTTAAGCGATGAATGGGAAATTTCTAAAATTAATTTTTGGAAGTTCCTTTATATCTCTTCCGTCATTACATTTTCCAAATTATTTTCATTTTGCGAAGGGAGGAAATCCGCGTAGATCGAATACAAAACCGGCACAAAATATAACACTAACACCAACGCAATCGTAACTCCGCCCGTTAAACTTAACGCCATCGGAATAATCATTTGTGCTTGAAATGATGTTTCCATCACCATTGGCAAAAGACCGCCGATTGTTGTTATTGATGTTAAAAAAATCGGGCGGAATCTGTTTTGTCCTACTGTTACTAATAGATCGTGCAATGATTCGTTTTCTTGGACTTTGCGGTTTATGAAATCGATCATCACTATTGAATCGTTGACAATAATTCCGCTCAACGCCACCAGACCAAACATACTAAACATCGTAATCGGCGAACCATAAATCGCATGAGCAATCACCGCCCCAACAAGCCCAAACGGAATTATTGCCATGATAATAAACGGTTGAATGTAGGAGCGGAATTGAATTGTAAGAACCATAAACATAACACACATTGCAATACTGAAGCCGATGATCATACTTTCTCTTGCTTGCGACAAATCTTCTTGCATTCCGTCCCACGTAATCGAAATGCCCGGATATTTTTTGCGTAATTCTGGAAAATAATCACGTTCTAATTCGCTGACAATCTCCTGCGCATTCGCCACCGACTCGTCAACATTCGCCGAAATCTCCACACAACGCTTTTGATTTATCCTCGTTATCGAAGTAAAACCACGCACAACCTCAATGTCCGCCAACTCCGTAATTGGAAATTCACCGCCGGATGTTCGTACTCGTATTTCGTTAAATTCACCAATTGAGCGTCTATCTTCACGCGGGTAACATACCATTACTTTAACTTCGTGTCTTCCGCGTTGCAAGCGTTGGACTTCTGCGCCGTAGTAGGTTGCGCGGACTACTCTTGCTAATTCTTCGGGATGTACTCCCATTGAGAGCGCGTTTTCTTTGATCTTCATCCGAAATTCATATTTGCCCGGCATGTCATCGTCGGTGATATCTTGTGTTCCTTTTATTTTGGCAATGAATCCTTTCGTCTCCTCAACCGCTTGCGGAAGTTTTTCCGAAATACCAGACGGCATGACAAGCCTAAATGAAATATCTCCGCCCGACGGTCCAAATGTCTCCGAAATAAATGTCAATTTGTCCGCGCCCGGAATTGCACCTGTTACCTCGCGCCAACGATTTGCTATCTCAACACTGCTGATTTTACGTTTGCTGCCGTCAAGCAATTCGGCTTCTACTCCGCCTTGATGTCCGTTACCGCCGTCAGATGCTCCCGAAAGATTTGCCCCGCGTTGTTCGAGCGACGTACCGATAGTTCGTCCGGTTTTGATTGCAACCGGCGTTCCCGCATCCTCGTATTCTTTCGCAACCTTCCAGAAACATTGTTCAATATGCCGTGTCCATTGATCCGTAACTGCTTCGGGTGTTCCGTTGGGAAAAACAAGTGTTGCCTGAATTGAGCTGCCGTCCATATCGGGAAACATTACAAAAGGTGCCCGTCCCGTAAAAACAAGCGCAAGCGTAATCGCCAACGTACAAAGACAACCAACAACAAACGTCGCCCGATTACGCAACACAATAACTACCGATTTTGCGTAAAGAACTCGGACAACCCAATCCATTGCGCCATTGGTATATTTGCTGGCAAAACGCAGAGGAATCAATAACCACGAAAAAATATAAAAATATCCCGCAAGCATTTTGATAAACAAATTCTCGCGATGCGCCAAATGACAAGGTAACGTTAATGCACATTCGCAAATTGACGCAATAAGCATTGTTATCATAACCACCGGCAACAAGTAAACTATTTTGCCCATTATTCCCGAAACGAATAAAAGCGGTACAAACGCGATTATTGTTGTGAACACTGATGCGAATACGGACGGAAAGACTTCTGAAATACCGTCGATTGCTGCTGTCAGAAAATCTTTGTTACGTTTGCGGTGCGCGTAAATATTTTCGCCGACAACAATCGAATCATCAACAACTATCCCAAGCCCCATTATCATGCCGAATGTTGAAATCATATTCAACGTCATGTTAGAAGCAAAAAGCCAAAGCATTGTAATACAAATCGCAAACGGAATACCCAACGCAACCCAAAACGCAAGTTTAATCTCAAGAAAAAGAGCCAAAAGAATAAACACAATCAGAAGTCCTTGTATTCCGTTTGTTGCGAGCAGATCAAGCCGTTCACGAACATCAACCGATCTGTCGCCCCAATAAATCAACGAAAAACCGTTGGGCAAAACACCGGGTTGATTTTTTTCTCTGATAAATTCGTGAACTTGATCAACCATCGCAAGCAAATCCTCGTTCGTATTTCGCAAAACGGCAAGTTTGATAACAGGACGACCGGCGATGGATTGGTAATCGGCGGGAATACCTTTTGACGGCGGAATGTAAACTGTCGCCAACGCCGGACTGTCAACAAATTCATCCCGAATATTCGCAACTTCCGAAAGCGGAATGACGACACCTTTACGGGTTGTTATAAACGGCAATTTACCGATTCCGGAGCCGTCGTATCTTCTGTTATCGGTTCGGACATTTATTTCTTGAGATGGCGAGCGAATGACACCGCCGGGAGTTTGGACATTTTCCGCGCGGATAATTGCGGCAGCTTGGTCAAGCGTTAGGTGATAAGACCGGAGAACACTTTCAGGGATTTCGATGTCAATTTGATAATTTTTTGTACCGACAAGATTGACCATCGAAATTCGTTTTTTTTGCAATAATTCCTCTCGCAAATTTTCCGCCAGCCGACGAAGCGCAAGCGCAGAATCAACCGAATAGTCAACAGGTCCAATCAGACCAACCGAAATTATTGTTTCTTGTATTTCGACACGTTGCACAACCGGCGGTTCCGCCATGTCAGGAAATTGCACGCGAACACGATCAACCGCGTTTTTAACATTGTCCAAAACACGATCAACATCCTTCTCATTACTCCGCAATTCGATCATAACAGCGGCTGCGCCTTCTGTTGCGGACGAAGTGATTTTGCGGATACCGTTGATGGATTGGAGGGCTTCTTCAATTTTTTGGCAAATACCGTTTTCAACTTCTTCTGGAGTCGCGCCCGGATAAGGCACGGTAACGATGATCATTTCAATATCGAATTGCGGAAACGTCTCACGGTGCAAAATCGAACCGCAAATAAACCCAAACACAATGACCGCCAGCATCATGATATTTATCGCCGGCGAATTAAGAATAAAGACTCTAATTATTTTGCGTAACATAAAATTGAAAATAATATACCGAAGTCGGTATGGGCGGTAGGCTTCGCCCTTGAACAACCGCTTCACGTTGTTGCGATTGCGTGTTCCGCTTCGGGAACCTCAAAACAGCTTGAGTGTAATTGATAACAGAGACGACACTATTTGTCAATCAGGGGAATCTCTTTCGTAAAACAAAAGGGACATTAAGGACAAAAGAGACACAAGGGACGATAGGGACGATAGGGACAAATAACTTGCCAGAAAAAATACTTTTGTCCCTAATGTCCCTTATATGCTTTAAAGCTCAAGAAATCTTTCAGAATATTCCGGTTTTTTGGGGATCGTTTGTTAGCCATTGTTTTAGGTTTTTCATTCCTTCGTCCATTGAGATGATTGGTTTGTAGTTGAAGTCTTCTTTTGCTTTTTTTATGTTTAGGTAATGTGTTTGAGCGAGTTGTGCGGCTAGGAATCTTGTCATCAATGGCTCACCTTGCCAACGGAATAATTTGTAGAACATTTCGAGGGCAGCTCCTAGATACCATGCTTTTCTGAACGAGATTGATTTCACAACGCTTGGTAAATTACACGCATCCAAAACCTCATTTATCCAATCCCAACAATTCACCGGTTCGCCTTGTGAAATGAAATATGGATTTCCGTTGACGGGGCTTTTTTTGTCGTTTAGCGCGTCGGCGGCTTGGATGTGTCCCGCAGCTGCGTTTTCCACAAAAACAATATCAACCAAATTTGTCCCGTCCCCAACACGAAACAATTTGCCTCGCTTCGCACGATCAAGCAAACGCGGAATCAAATGCCGATCTTTTGCCCCAATTATCAAATGCGGACGTATTGAGCAAGTCAATAATTCCGATTTGTCTGTCTGTTCAAGCACTAGTTTTTCTGCTATTGCTTTACTTCGCGGATAATGTGCAAGCCATTTATGCGGGTAGGGCAATTTTTCATCAGCGTCCGGTTGCGCAACACAATCAAATGTTACGCTTGCGCTGCTGGTGTAGATCAATCGGCGGACGTTGTTTTCGATGCAGGCGTTTATTACGTTTTGTGCGCCGAGTACGTTGGTTTGGTAGAATGGTTGCCAGTGGACGGATATGCTTGGAATTGAGGCAGTGTGGAAAACGGTATGAACTCCGCGACACGCCGAAACAAGCGACTCGTAATCCCGAACATCACCCAAACAATACTCCACCCCGCGAACACCGCCATCAACCAAACGACGCGACAACACACGAATCGCCTCACCACGTCCGGCAAGTTGCGAAACAATCTCGCCGCCAAGAAAACCACTTCCGCCAATAACTAAATACATAAATAATCGCTCTTACTCATTAAAAAAAATTACAGAACCATAATTCCGAAAACAAAGAGTACAAAATAAATGATGCCTACTCTGTCCCTAAACTCGACAAAATTGTACAGACGGAGTTACTCTTGACAAGGGATACGTTTTGATTTCGCGGCGTGAGATTTCTCGTATTTTTTTGAGAGACAAAAGGAACATAAAGGGCATTAGGGACAAAGACAACTTTTGCTCAAAATTATACTCAAGCTGTTTTAAAATTCCCGAAGCTGGACACGCAAGAGTAACAACGTGAAGCGGTTGTTTAAGGGCGAAGCATATCGCCTTACCGGCTACGGTATAAAATCGACTGAATTTGAAATAATTTATTTTTGGCAATTTTTGGCAAATAGTATTTCAAAAATTCCCTCAAGAGAGTTTTTTCAAAATTATTTCGCATTGGTCGGTGATTTCTTGTGGTGTTAGGTTATTTGTGTTTATTGTGATGTTGGCGGTTTGTTCGTAGAGGTGGTGTCGTTTTTCTAGTAGTGTGATGATTTCGTTTAGTTGTGGTAGAGAGGTCAGATTTGGTCTTGTTGTCAATGTTGCCGAGTCGGTTTGTATTCGTTTCAAGATCGTTTCGGGCGATGCCTGCAACCAGATGACGTTACCATTTTTTTTGAATTTATCTCTTGTCGATTCGCGTAAAATTGCGCCGCCGCCGCTTGCGAGAATTATTGGTTTATCATTTGACAAAATACTGGCAATAACTTTTTCCTCAATATCTCGAAAACCGTTTTCGCTGTGTTTGGCAAATATTTCCGCGATATTCATTCCTGTTTGTCGTTCGATTTCTTTATCACTATCTATTGCAGTAATCGAATGCCGCTCGCCCAAAATTGACGCAACAGTTGTCTTACCCGTTCCTCTATAACCTACGAATATCATTACTATACTGAAGCTGTTTTAAAATTCCCGAAGTTGGACACGCAAGCGTAACAACGTGAAGCGGTTGTTCATGGGCGAAGCCTATTGCCTTACCGGCTGCGGTATAACTACTAGATTTACCATTTTTCCGCGAATTATAATTTTTTTGGCAATTGTTTTTCCTTCGATCAAGTTGTTAATTTTTGGGTCGGACATTGCGACTCGTTCAAGTTCAAGCTCATCTAAATCCGCCGAAACAATTACTTTTGATCGCAATTTGCCGTTGATTGTAATGGGGATTTCTACTGTTGATTCTTTTATTGCCGTCTCGTCAAAAGAAGGGAACGCCTCAAAGGTAATCGTTTTGTCATGCCCCAAAATCTCCCACAACTCCTCCGCAATATGCGGCGCAAACGGCGATAAAATCAAAACGAATTTTTCCATCGCCGATTTCGGACGCACACCTTCTTTCAAGAAAAAATTCGTGAACTCCATCATGCGGGCAATTGCGGTGTTGAATGACATTTTGCGAATATCTTCTGTAACGAACTTTATTGTTTTGTGCAATATTCGATTTTGTTGCTCTGTCGGCGAAACATCTTGCACCGCCGAATCCAACTCAAACGCCTCCGCCGAAACCGAAACAATCATCTTCCAAACACGATCAAGAAAACCACGAACGCCATGAACGCCATCCATCGACCAAGGCTTGACCGCCTCCAACGGTCCCATAAACATTTCATAAAGCCGAAGCGCATCCGCACCATAATTCGCAACAACCAAATCGGGATTTATTACATTGCCGCGGCTTTTTGACATTTTGTTTGCGCGGCTGTCAACTTGAATTTGTTCGTTTTCCGTGAGGACAAAAATTTCGCCTTTTTTGATTACTTGTTTACTGTCAAGCCGTACATTTTGTAATTTGGTTGCGTTATTGGATTTCAATTTGCCCATTCCATCCCGATCAATATCGACCAAAGCCGCCGAAACCCAACCGCCGACAGAATCTTGAAAACCCGTAAACTCCATCTCGCCAAGAATCATTCCTTGATTTACCAATTTTTGAAACGGTTCCGGTTGTGAAACGATTCCGTAATCGTACAAAACTTTGTGCCAAAATCTTGCGTATAGCAAATGCAAAACCGCATGCTCCGCCCCGCCGACATAAAGATCAACCGGCATCCAAGCCCGCTCAAGCTCAGGATCAATCAACATCTCCTCATTTTGCGGATCAATATACCGCAAATAATACCAACACGAACCAGCCCATTGCGGCATCGTGTTTGTTTCGCGTTTATATTTTTTATTGTTACGATAAATGTACAGCCAATCGTGCGGCGCGCGTTCAAGCGGCGGTTCGGGCGAATTATGTTTCGCGTCAAACGCCAACCCTTGCGGCATATCAAGCGGCAACTCCGACACGTCAAGCGGCAACATCCGACACGTCAATTTGCCCGATTCGTCAAGCTCATGCAAAATCGGAAACGGTTCGCCCCAAAAATGTTGTCGGCTGAAAAGCCAATCGCGAATTTTGTAATTAACAGCTTGGCGACCGATGCCGGAATCTTGCAAATCAGCGGTTATTTGTGCTTTGAATTTATTTGTTGTGAGACCGTCATATTGATTACTGTTGATTGCTGTGCCGTCGCCGGTGAATGCTTCGACAAGCTCGTTTGTAATTGCGGTTACGTTATTGTTTGGTTCGTTTGAGGTTTTTTGTACGACCTGGACAATCGGCAAATTAAACATTTTGGCAAACTCAAAATCCCGCGAATCATGAGCCGGCACCGCCATAATTGCACCCGTTCCATACGAAATCAAAACATAATCAGCAACCCAAATCGGAATCGGTTTGCCCGTCAACGGATTTATTGCAAACGAACCTGTAAATACGCCGGTTTTTTCTTTGGACAAATCTGTTCTGTCGAGATCGCTTTTTGACGCGGCTTGTTCGCAATATTTCTCAACAGCAACACGTTCTTTATCTGTGGTGAGTTTTTTGACCAAAGGATGTTCCGGCGCGATGACCATATAAGTTGCGCCGAATAGAGTGTCGGGGCGTGTTGTGTAGATTCGCAAAACGTTGTCATTGGGTTTTCGCGTGAAGCCGGAATTTTTGCGTTCTTTTTTCCACGTATTGAATTCGTCTCGGTTTGGATTATTTTTGGTTTGGGCAAAAGAATTGTCAATAAAAAAATCAACCTCAGCACCCGTACTGCGCCCAATCCAATTCTTTTGCAATGCCTTAATACTATCCGACCAATCGAGTTGATCGAGATCGGATTCAAGCCGATCAGCATAAGCCGTAATCCGCAACATCCATTGGCGCAACGGCATTCTCACAACCGGATGATTTCCGCGTTCGCTTCGTCCCTGTATCACTTCTTCGTTGGACAACACCGTGCCGAGTGCGGGACACCAATTGACCGGTGCTTCGATTTGGTAGGCGAGGCGGTGTTCATTTTTGTAAGTTTCGGGGTCAACAATGTCGGGTGGAATAGGTAATTCGGCAATTGGTCGTCCTTTTTGTGTTTCGGGATCAAACCAAGTGTTGTACAGCAATAGGAAGATGTATTGAGTCCATTTGAAGTATTTGATGTCGGTTGTGGCTATTTCTCGATTCCAATCGTAGGAGTAGCCGAGCATTTTTAGTTGTCGTTTGAAGTTTGTGATATTTTTTTCGGATATTTGTCTTGGCGATATTCCGGTTATTTTTGCCTGTTGTTCGGCGGGCAATCCAAAAGCATCCCAACCCATCGGGTGCAAAACTGTTGTCCCGTTCATCGTTTCAAATCGGCTAACAATATCTGTTGCCGTGTAACCTTCAGGATGACCAACATGCAAACCGTTACCGCTTGGATACGGAAACATATCAAGTATGTACAACTTCTTTCCCGCAGGCAATCGCGGCACTGTAAACGTATTGTGATTTTCCCAATAAGCCTGCCATTTAGGCTCAATTATTGCTGGATTGTATTTCATTTTGATTTCTCGATTCGTAATTCTGTGGTATACCGTAGCCGGTAAGGCGATAGGCTTCGCCCCTGAACAACCGCTTCACGTTGTTGCGATTGCCTAACGCTCTGCGTTGCAGGTTTACCGTAGCTCCATGAGTTTTAAAGTAGCTTGAGTATAATCCAAGCCAACAATTGCCAAGAGCCGACCCAAACCGATATTATACTAAAGCCGTTTTAAATTTCCAGAAGAGACAACAAAAAACATCTTCCGATCAAAAACAAAGGACATCACACCCAGTACCTTTGTCCTTCATGTTCCTCAATGTCCTTTATGGAAGTTCCCATGAATAATATTGAGGGAATTTTTGACAAATGGTATCTTTCGTGGTTGGTTTACTGTTGATTGCAATTTCTTAATTTTTCGGCGGCGGTTTCGGGAGGGATTGGGTTTATGTGTAAGCCGGTTCCCCACTCAAAACCAGCCGCACGCGCAAGACTCGGTAAAATTGAAAGATGCCAATGAAATAAACTCTCGCCAAAACCATGAACAAAAGGCTCTACATGAAAAACAAAATTGTACGCCAACTTGCCCCTGATCCAAAATACAACCCGCTCCAATCGATCAACCGTCCGCCGAATAAGATCAGAAAACTCCTCAAGTTTGCCCTCATCCGAAAACGACTCCAAAAACGATTCATGAGACTTTGGATAAACTTCCACCTCCGATGCAAAACGACTCGTAAACGGACAAATTGCTAAAAACGAATCCGTCTCCTCAACAACACGTAAACCATCACGTATCTCATTCGAAATTTGCTCACACCAAAAACAACCGCCATTGCGATCACGAAATTCCGCCGCACGCCCCAATACGCCTTGCACCGATAACGGCACAAACGGCATCGCAATCAGTTGACTGTGCGAATGCGGTATCGACGCACCCGCCGCAACCCCGACATTCTTGAATATTTGAACATACGCCCATTTGCCGCTGCGGCGAAGACTCTCAATACGCTTTCGATACATTCGAAACATGTTGACCGTTTCACCCAACGTCATCTCCGAAACACTCACCACATGACGCGGCGTATCAATCAAAACCTCATGATCGCCAACCGCCGGAACCGAACGACTAAAAGACTCAAACGGCAACGGAAATCCGCCAAAATCAAATACCTCGCAAAACTCCCGAAACGTCGGAATATCAGAATAATCACAAACCGCCGGATACTTGTTCGGAATCACACGAGCACTCCAACCAACATCATCACCTGACTTACTCGACTCCCTAATTGAATCAATTTCATCCGGCGTAAGATGCTCATTGCCCCGACAGAACGGACAACATAATTCAGATTCACAACCGCCGCCCTCACCAGATTCAATATCAAAATGATGCGGACGCAATCCGCGTTCCGCAGATATTATCACAGTTTGACCAGTTAATGGATTTTGACGATACTCAGGCACAACTCTACTCAATACTAAATACTAAAATTGTAAATACCACAAAGGCGAAAAATGCGAAAAAGGATATTTAAAAATTTCCGCAAAAAATCATTTTTATAAAAATCTACCGCCCTACCGGCTTCGTTATATTTGGATCATTTTTTGCTTTTGAGCTGTCATTTTTGCCGTAATAAGCATAGACGAATAGGGCAATAAGGGCAAAAATGAGAAAAATTTGAAATTGTCTATGATATTTTTTTCGTTGTTCAATTTGAAATTCACCGCTGGACAATTTTGCGATATTTTGCGAATAAATTTGCCCCAAGTCGAATAATTTATTGCCCGCCGGAATGTAAGTTCCATTGGTAATATCGGCAATCTCCATCAACGTTTTACTGTCAACCTTCGACCAAATTTCACGCCCCTCATATTTCAAAAAAGTCAAATTGCCCTTTTCATCCCGCAACGGAATCCGCCCGCCCTCAACCGTATCACCCAACCCCACAGTTAAAATTTTTACATTTCTCGCCGCCGCATCTTTCGCCGCCTCTATCGGCATTGATTCGTGATCTTCGCCGTCAGTAATTAAAACAATCGCTTGATCTCTTTGTGCTTCTTCCGGCATTGCCGCCAACGCTCTACGAATCGCATCACCAATTGACGTGCCGCCGCTCAAAACCGACCGCGTGTTTATGTCATTCAAAACCTCGTTGTAAAATCCGCGATCTGTTGTCAACGGTACTTTGATTATCGGTTTGCCCGCAAAAACCAATAACCCAACACGATCACCAACTGCATTGTCAAGCAAATCCCGAATAGCCGATTTCGCACGCTCCAACCTGTTCGGCGAAACATCCTCCGCAAGCATCGACCGCGATACATCAAGCAACACAAAAACATCACAACCCTTGCGAGATACATCCTCAAAATATTCACCAAACATCGGACAAGCCGCCGAAATTATTATAAAAACCATCGCCAGCAAAAAACAAACACAACTAACCAAAAAACGACCAAAACTAAATAAAGGCATCAAACGCCTAACCATCTCCGCATCCACAAAACATAACGCCAGCCGCCGCCTACGCGAATACGAATAAAAAAATAAAAAAAACACCACAGGTAAAAACCAAAGAAATAATAAATAAAAATACTTGTCAAACATAAAAATTAGTAGTTAGTGATTAACGGCAATACATACTCAAGCTGTTTTGAAATTCCCGAAGCTGGACACGCAAGCGTAGCATCGCGAAGCGGTTGTTCAAGGGCGAAGCCTACCGCCTATACCGGCTACGGTATACCTCTGATACGGTTATTTCTTTATTGCCACGATTTTCAACATTAAGGGTAAAATAAAGAGGTGAATTAGAGTATCTTTCTTTTCCAAAGTCTAAAACTAAAGGAGAAACAATAACGGTCGCAATCTCTGATCTTTGGGTACTGGGACTATTTACTTCATTGCAACCAGAACACGCTATCGTCAAAAGTAAAATAAAAATTGTCAGTTTATCCATTTTTTTATTTTTAGAAAAAGGGACATAATAATCAGCATAATTCCAACAACCATAAGACAAATTCGCACATAAATGGAAACATCGTTGAACTGCTTTTCTTGCCCTTTGTATGTTTCAGGGGCTTCATTTGACCAACGGGGAGCAGCAACACGACCGCGTTTTACGTTCTCTACTAATTCAAGCAACTCTTGAGAACTCTTTCTTTGTTTCTCTGACAAATGTGGATGAGACAGTGCCTTTTTCAATAATACCTCAATATTAGCATAGTCATTTTCCTGATTCCTTCGCATTAAAATACCGACCAACATCCGTATATGGCTAAGGGTAATCGGATCATTGGGAAATAATTCTATCATTTTTTCCCTTTTTTTAATTGAGTTCTCCATGTCTCCTGCATGTTCATAATGAAATGCAAAATTATTCAAAAAATTGGCGGTCATTTCGCTAGCATCCATTTTTAACTCTAGCCATTCCATGATTTTTAAACAAAGGTCTGGTTTTTCGTTCTCAAAGTCAGAAGCTAACCGTTGAAATCTACTTAAAGACTCCCTCCTCGATCCGTCTTTTCTTGCAAGTATTCGCTCACATTCGGCAATGACATCAACATTCTTATTCGCTTTAACTGAAGCAAATAATCGTTGAGTCTCAAATTCAGCTCGCATTTCTCCAGTCACGGTATAGCTAGGATTATTGATGCAATCAGATATTAACTTGATTGTTTCTTCATATTTTTTCTTCGCTAAAAGTTTGGGAACTCGCAGAGAACATTGCAACGGCGAAACATCTGACAACCTAGAAAAAAATAACTCGGATTCTTTATCCAGTCCCTTTTCTTCATTTAATAACCCCAGATGCAAATTAAAGTGGTCTATTAACTTTTGAGATTTAAATTTGGTAATATTATTTTTAATGAGTTCATAGCCTTTGGTTTTTCTTTCGTTTTCTGGAATTTGTAAAAACTGATAGTACAAATCCTCAAGTTGTTTTCGCTCTGACGGTCCCTCCGCAAGCATCAAAATAGTATCCGGTATAGGCTCATTCTTATTTTGCGCCGATAAATACCCAGCAAATACAAATACTACACTCAAAAAAGCAAAGAACAGAAAAAATGCACGAACTAACATTAGCTACCTCCTCATCTCAATAATATTACATTGACGGAAAGTTATCGTTCACGGGTTATTTTTTTTATTTTCAAATAGTATGAAATATACTATAAACGATTCGAAACTACATTTTCCTAACTCCGTAGGAGTTCCCCGTGAATAACCGCCGACTTTAGTCGGCGGTAGGCGACTCTCTCCTATCAAACGCCGTAGGAGTTTCCTGCGAGTTGCTCTGATTTTTACATTTTCAGTAACAAGTGGAAAAACGCTTTTTGGGCAACCCCTAAAGGGGTTGATCATTGTTTTGTCTGTTACCGCCGGTTGAAACTGGCGGTTATTCACGGTAAACGCCTATGGCGTTTTCACTCAAATTCATTACGTTTATCAAAAAAACCAATTCTTATACCGGAGCCGGTATGGGCACCCTCGAGCAACCGCTTCACGTTGTTGCGCTACCGTGTTCAGTTTCAGGAGTTTTAAAACAGCTTGAGTATATCATTGGAAAATAAAAAAATTCCGTGAACGCTTACGACGGAAAAAAAACATAAAAAACAATTTTTGTTGCGCTATTTTGGAATTTCACTATCAGGTGTTGTAACTCGCTCATACCGGCTTTAGCATATCATATCATATCATATTTTAATTGGTAGGTATTGACGATTGAGTTTTAAATTTTTACGGTACAGGGATTGTGTCTAGGATTTTTTCGATGATTTTTTCTGAGGTTGTTTCTTCGGCTTCTGCTTCGTAAGTCAAAATTATGCGATGTCTCAATACGTTGTACGCGATGTCTTTTACGTCTTGCGGAGTAACGTAGCCGCGACCTGCGAGAAAAGCGGTTGCTTGCGCGCCCTTGCCAAGAAATATCGTTGCCCGCGGCGAAGCTCCAAACTCTATCAAATGCCTGATCTGCTTCAAACCCATCAACTCAGGAAATCGTGTTGCCCTGATAATCGATAAAATGTAATCCTTCACACTTTCGTCAATATAAATTTGCTCGGTTATACGCTGCATCGCAATAATATCCGCCTCCGTTACAACCGAATTAATCTGCAATTGCTCGCCCGTCAACGCTCGATCAAGTATCAAACGCTCGTCATCCTTCGACGGATAAATCACCTTCAACTTCAACATAAAACGATCAACTTGCGCTTCAGGTAACGGATACGTTCCTTCTTGTTCGATTGGGTTTTGTGTTGCCATGACAAGAAACAAACCTTCCAACGGATAAGTTTCATCGCCAATAGTAATCTGTCTTTCTTGCATCGCTTCCAACAACGCCGATTGCACTTTTGACGGCGCACGGTTGATCTCATCAGCAAGAACGAAATTTGCGAATATAGGTCCTTTTCGCGTTTTGAAAGTTCCCTCATTGGGCAAGTAGATCATCGTGCCGACTAAATCCGCCGGCAAAAGATCAGGCGTAAATTGAATACGCTGAAATTTCGTTGCAATAACTTCGGCAAGCGACTTGATCGCCGTCGTCTTCGCAAGTCCGGGTACACCTTCAAGCAAAATATGACCATGCGTCAATAGCCCAATCAAAAGACCATTGACCATTCCCTCTTGCCCAACCAACGTCCGCGCAACCTCACGCCGAATCGCGTTAATCTTGTCCATCTGACCCGCAACAAGATTGCGAATCTGTTGTATATCACCACTCATATATTCAAATATATTCAAATAATTTTTAAAATTTTTCTTTGCACCCAATCCAGCATGAATAAATGTTACAAAAAATCAGTCAATAATTTTGGAAATTTGGTACTCGACAATTCCGCACGCACCGGCGGATTTTAATCGCGGAATTAGATGACGTACTGTTGACTCCTCAATTATTGTCGAAACGGCAAGCCACTTTTCATCGGATAAATGCGAAACGGTGGGATTTTGTAATGCGGGCAAAATTTTTAAGACGGCATCAAGTTGTTCCCGCAAAATATTCATCATCAACCCAACCTTGCCTTCCGCCGCCATTGTTGCCCGCAACATCAAAACGATATTGTCTATTTTTTGTCTAGTCCATTCGTTTTTATATGACTTACGGTTGGCAATAAAACGCGTAGTGCTTTGCAACACCTCCGCAACAATTCGTAATTTATTCGCTTTGAGTGAACTGCCCGTCTCCGTTACCTCAACAATTGCGTCGGCAAGTTTAGGCGGCTTTACTTCTGTTGCCCCCCAACTAAATTCAACACTAGCCTCGACACCGTTCTTTTTGAGAAATTGTGTCGTCAAACCAACCGCTTCCGTTGCAATACGTTTACCTTGCAAATCCGATACTGATTGCACGGGCGAATCGTCCGGCACACAAAGTACCCATTTGACCGGACGGCGTGACACCTTAGAAAAACGTAACTCCGCAACCTCCTCAACATCCGCACCTGTCTCAACCACCCAATCATAACCCGTCAACCCCGCGTCAAGCGCACCATCAGCAACATAACGCGCCATCTCTTGCGCACGAATCAGAAGACATTCAATCTCGTCATCATCAATCGTCGGTACATAACTTCGCGATTGAACCGAAATGTTATAACCACTCTTCCTAAAAAGCTCCAACGTAGCCTCTTGCAAGCTACCCGCAGGAATTCCTAATTTTAATTTCATAGTCAAAAAATTGTTATACAAAAACCAGTTTTAAACATGAACAACTGCTCTGTGTCGTTACAATTGTTACGTTTGCGCGTCCGGCTTTGGGAAATTTAAAGCAAAAAAACATTCTTAAAGAAGCGTTCGCTAATTTGGCGTAGTATAATACAACAATAAAAAACATTCAATCACCCCCAATGACGTGTGCTGTTTTTTTTCCTTTTGTCAGATATACTATGCCGTAGCCGTTATATGGAGCAGGTTTTGCCGTTGACCAAACTTTTTTGCGTTGTTGTGATTGTCTATTGTTTCTTGTTGCTGGTTTGTTGCGGATTCTTAGAATTGGTGTGAAGATGAAAAATTATCGTTTATTTTTTGGTTTTTTGTTGACGTTGGTTATTGTTTTGTTTTGCGTGTCTTGTTCGCGTCAGAGCGATAGCGGCGGAAGCGGTGTAAATATATTCAGACCAAACTCGAGTAGAATTGAGCAATACAACCGACCAGCTAAAGGCACCCAAAGACCCGAAATCAATTCAATGAGCCAAAGCATGAAAAATATGAAATACGAAAATGATAACGAAACATTGTTTGGTTATCTTGCGGCGGTGATTGGTTTTATTGCGTTGATTGTTTTGGGTGTTTTATTTGAGCGGTATTTGGTGTATCGTATGAAAGTAACAGCGGACAGTCCAGCTGCTCTTTTTGTTGAACTTTGCTCCGCACACCAACTAACACGAATGGAACGCAACCTTGTTGAGCGTGTAGCCGAAGCTGCGGACATCAACGATCCATTGCCAATCTTTGTTGAACCGCAATACCTCCTAGACGCAATCGAGAACGTAAACTTCAGAAACTACCGACAAATGATCGAATACCTTTTGACAAAATTATTCGAAAGCAAATCAGAATCATCCGTGATCAAAAGATCGTCAATATTGTTGCAATCAGAACTCGAAAGCGATTCAAAAATCGAACCCAAATCCGAAAGCAACGCCGGCGCAACCGCTTCAACAGTCATCTACCCAACAACACAAAATATACCGTAGTGGATTTCCAAAAATTAATTTCATTGGAATTCGGTCGATTTCTATTGGCTGAAAATCGACGAAATTTGAAATAATTTGTTTTTGGCAGATAGTATTTTAAAAGATTCCCAAAAACAAAAAAAATTTTTCCAGATTTGGTAAAATGTCTATTGCGTTATATAAAAACTCGTGTTATACTCTTGCGTTCATTGGTTGGTTGATTTGGCGACATAAGAGATTTTTTCACAATCATATTTAGATTGTTTTGAAATTCCTGAAGTTGCGGTGAACTTGAAACGCGAGACGATTGTTCAAGGCGAAGCTTATCGTCTAAACCGACTTTGGTGTATTTTGCGTTTGATCGCGATAAGTTTAATTTTGGTTTTTGTGCCGAGTTTAATTTAGCCGTGTTTAAATAGTCGTTTATTGTGTTGTTGTTTTTTTGTTTTGTTGACGAGAAAAATTACGGCGCAATATTTTTACAAACGTTTATCAAATCCAGTAACAAAATTGAAATGGAGGAGAAAATGAAAAAGA